>JBLIMQ010000015.1:0-56702 GCA_047638775.1 Flavobacteriales bacterium | reverse complement strand
GAGGGGCCAGATAGAGTCGAAGTTTTACTTTTATCACGCAATAGTGCTGATACTGGCCTGCGTGTGTTTAATTCGATTAAACACTATGGCTTAAATATAACTAGAGCGGCATTTACCAGTGGTCAGAGCCCTTATCGCTATACCGGTCCCTTTAACTGTCATTTGTTTTTATCAACACACGCTGATGATGTACGCTTTGCTTTAGAGCACGGTGTTGCGGCTGCAACATTGATGGCGTCAAGTAAAGAAAACCTCGAGGCCCCAGAGCTACGCTTTGCCTTTGATGGTGATGCGGTATTGTTTTCTGATGAAGCTGAGCGCATCTATAAAGAAAGTGGCTTAAAAGCATTTACAGACAGCGAAGTGGCTGCAGCAAAAACTCCGCTTTCTGGTGGGCCATTTAAATCATTCTTAAAAGCTCTACATGAATTGCAATCTGAGTTTTCAGATCAAGACTGCCCCATTCGTACGGCTCTTGTAACCGCGCGTTCAGCGCCAGCGCACGAGCGAGTTGTACGAACGCTGCGGGCTTGGAAAATTCGTATTGATGAGTCCTTGTTCCTGGGAGGCTTGTCCAAAGGCGAATTTTTAAAGGCTTATGGCGCAGATGTGTTTTTTGATGATCAACAAACACATTGCCAGTCGGCCAAAGAGCATGTGGCGACGGGCCATGTTCCTCACGGTATAGCGAACATCAGAACTGAATAGAGTGAGTTAATCACTCATACCAAATGCAAATTTTAGCCCGATCACTAACAGCAGGGTAGCTAATATTGGTTGCAATACGGTGTTGGGCATTTTTACCGCGGCTTTAGCGCCAAAGTGTACGGCAGGTAGAGAGCCGATCAGCAAACCTGCTAGTAGTGTCCAGTCTATATTGTCATTCCATAGGTGTCCCATACCCGCGACTAAGGTCAATGGTACGGCATGGGCAATATCAGTGCCTACAACGCGCATCGCTGGGAGGTGAGGGTATAGGGTTAATAGGAGGGCCGCGCAGAAAGCACCGGCTCCTACCGATGATAGTGTTACTACAACGCCTAAGGCCAAGCCGGTAATGAACGTTATGGGTTTGCTGTATCGCCGTACCCAGCCGTTATGTGTATTCTCTACGCTTGCATCGCCCTTTATTCGGCTTTTAAAGAAAACGACAAACGAGGTTAGTACTAACATTACACCAAGGCTCTTTTGTAAACTCGTTGTATAGTCGAAGCCATCCCCAACATGCATGCGAAATATTAGGGTGGTGGCTATAGACGCTGGAATACTACCCGCGGCTAATAGTGCTACAAGGTCCCATCGAATTGTCTTTTGTTTTTGATGAGCAAGAACTGCGCCGGACTTTGTGATAGCGGCATAGAGTAAATCCGTGCCGATGGCAATTTTTGTCGGGATACCGTACATGATGAGTAGAGGCGTCATTAAAGAGCCTCCACCGACACCGGTTAGCCCTACAGCGAGGCCGACACCGGCCCCACAAACTATATAAAAAAGTAAATCGCTCACAGATAATCCAAAAAAAGTGAAAGTTATGTCTAAACTTGTGTTGAGTGGCTGGCAAATATATAGATTAGTTACTATTCTTTAAAAGAATATTTTTTTATATTTATATAATTTTTAGTTCGGACCATAAGTTTGGGCGATGTCTGGCGGAAAAAAACCGCTACCTATTGGAGGAAGTATGAAACTGCAGCAGTTGCGTTATATCTGGGAAGTTGCACATCACGATCTTAATGTGTCAGCCACGGCCCAGAGTCTGTATACCTCGCAGCCAGGAATCAGCAAGCAGATTCGCTTATTAGAAGATGAGCTTGGAGTCGAAGTGTTTTCGCGTAGTGGTAAGCACTTAACGCGTATAACGCCTGCCGGAGAGGCAATTTTGCGTACAGCGGGTGAAATTCTCCGTAAAGTCGAAAGTATTAAGCAGGTTGCGCAGGAATACAGCAACGAGAAAAAAGGCAGTTTGTCGATTGCTACGACGCATACTCAGGCTCGTTACGCGCTTCCTCCTGTAATTAAAGGCTTTATTGAGAGTTATCCTGATGTGACCTTGCATATGAATCAGGGCACACCGATGCAAATTTCGGAAATGGCCGCTGATGGTTCAGTAGATTTTGCGATTGCCACAGAAGCACTTGATCTGTTTAGTGACTTAATCATGTTGCCTGCCTATAAGTGGAACCGTTGCATTGTAGTTCCAAAGGGGCACCCGCTTACGCTGATACCTGAATTAAGTTTGGAAGATATAGCGAAGCATCCTATTGTTACGTATGTCTTTGGTTTTACCGGGCGTTCGCGGCTAGACGAAGCATTTATGCAGCGTGGGTTAGCGCCTAGAGTCGTTTTCACAGCTACAGATGCCGATGTTATTAAAACCTATGTGCGATTGGGCTTGGGTATTGGTATCGTCGCAAAAATGGCCTTCAACCCAGAAGAAGATAGCGATTTGGTTGCATTGGATGCGAGTAAGCTATTTGGTGCGAGTATTACCAAGATTGGCTTTAGGCGTGGAACGTTCTTGCGTGGCTTTATGTATGAGTTTATTGAAGCGTTTGCACCACACCTAACCAAAGAAGTGGTTACAGAGGCGTTTAATAGACATTCGAAAGTTGAGTTAGATGAATTGTTTTCACATATAGAGCTACCTGAATGGTAGCTTTTGCCCTCTTAGTATACAGCTATTTTTAGTTGTTAGCTAAGAGGGGAAAGATTTTTAGCCTAACTGAAGTGGTTTGGCTAAAAAGAGCTTAGCCTTAAAGATGTGAGCTTAAAGAAAGTCCAAATCTTGATTGTCGTTCATTATTTCAGTTAGCTCTTCGGTTTCGTCAGTTTCCTGTTCTAAAACTTCTTTAACGAACTTCATATACACCGTATGAACCTCGGGAATGTTACCGTCTTTTTCTACAACAAAAAAAGGCGCGCGCTCAACATCGAGCGATTTGGCTAATTTCATTCCGGCACTCTCTGGGTCGCGTTCATCCGCTATGATGACCTCATCTATGCGAGCCATATAGCCACTTGTTTCGAGTTTATTTAACACGTCGCCACATTTTTTACAGGGTGAGCCGTCGGCTAGAATCTTTTTAACCATTGTGATTTTCATTGTACTCACCTCCAGTAAGGGTGTTATTTGGCGTAATTCTCGTGCTCTCGAAGCGTATTGCTGAGCATACTACTAATATGAGGTCATTTTTCGATATTAGAAGCGTGTAAGCCGCATTCTTTTTTGGTGGCCTCTTCCCACCACCAGCGACCTTCGCGTTCATGCTGGCTAGGATTTGTTGCGCGCGTACACGGTTCACAACCTATCGAAACAAATCCTTGATCGTGTAATGAGTTATACGGGACGTCATTTTCACGAATGTAGGTCCAAACTTGTTGAGATGTCCAATTTGCTAAAGGGTTGAATTTAACAAGTGTTTCCCCTTTGCGGGCGAACAATTTGTCATTCTGGATGACCGGAAGTTGGGTGCGCGTACTTGGGCTCTGGTCGGTTCGTTGACCTGTAATCCATGCGTCGACCTCAATGAGTTTTTTACGTAATGGCCCAACTTTACGAATACCACAGCACTCTTGGTGTTGATCTTCATAAAAGCTGAAAAGCCCCTTTTCTTTAACGAGTTTTCTCACCGCGTCGGCATCCGGGAAGAGGGCGTCAAGCTTGATGTTGTAATGCGTGCGCACTTCTTCTAAGAAACGATACGTTTCAGAATGAAGCCTGCCGGTATCTAAACAGAAGACGTTTATTGACGGTTTGATCTTCACGGCCATATCTACTATAACGACGTCTTCTGCACCGCTAAAAGATATGGCGATGTTGTCATGCTCGGCCAAAGCATATTCTAGAACTTCTTGAGGGCTGGCTTGCTGAAGTTTGGTATCAATATCTATAAAGTTAATGCTTTGGCTCATGAGTTCGTCCGGAAAGTACTACAGTGTAGAAAAAGGGCGGCAAGAATACCAAAGCTAGAGCCGAATTGAAATTTTAAGACTCTCAAAATGGCAAAGATGCTTGCTTTAGTTGCCAAAATGAAGGCCTTAGGATAGATTGACGCGCATTACGCCAATGGCGAAGCTATTTTGGTGCCTTTTATAGAGAGCTAACCAAAGTTTTAACCAAAGTTTCAACCAAAGTTTCAACGTAATAGAACACCAACCAATTTACTAGTCTGAGAGAGGAATCAATTGTGGAGTTAGCGTGTCTTGACCTAGAGGGAGTCCTTATTCCTGAAATTTGGATTGAATTTGCTGAAAAAACAGGTATCGAGGCTTTAAAAGCAACTACTCGTGATATTTCAGATTACGATGAATTGATGACAATGCGTCTTGCCGAGCTAGATAAAGCGGGTCTTGGTATTAACGAAATTCAAGAGGTGATATCTACCTTAAGTCCGTTAGAGGGAGCAGCTGACTTCGTTAACTGGCTACGTGAACGCTTTCAGGTCATTATCTTGTCGGATACTTTTTATCAGTTTGCGGGACCATTTATGAAACAATTGGGTTATCCAACTTTGTTGTGCCATAACCTAACTATTAATGATTCGGGCAGAGTGGTTGATTACAACTTGCGTCAAGCTAATCCTAAGCGACAATCGATTGTAGCGTTTAAGTCTATTTACTATCGTACAATTGCGGCGGGCGATTCGTATAACGATACAACGATGTTAACCGAGGCCGATGCGGGTATTTTATTTAAAGCGCCGCAAAATGTGATTACTGAATTCCCTCAGTTTCCTGCGGTACATACCTACGAAGATCTGCGTGCAGAATTCTTAAAGGCTAGCATCGAAGTGAACGCTTAGGCGTTTACTTGTTGTTTAGGGCTCTTTAGCGGCTGATCAGTTTATTGCGGGAAGCGTCATTGATGGTACCGCATGCAGACGTGGTTATTGCTGTTTAAGAGCCTCGAGTAAAACACCTATCTTATTGATTGATTCGATGTATTCATCGTCAACACGTGAATCGCTGACAATTCCACCGCCCCCCCAGCAATAAATACTCTCCTCCGATAATAAGAGGCTGCGTATTGCTATGTTTGAGTCCATTCGGTCATTAGCGCTCACATAATATATCGAGCCGCAGTATATGTTTCTTGCTTCTGTTTCTAATTCGTCAATAATCTCCATTGCGCGCTTTTTTGGCGCACCAGTGATGGATCCTCCGGGAAAGCAGCCAAGAAAAAATTCTAAACTCGATGTTTCTTGTTTGAGTTCGCCACGTACAGTACTGACCAAATGATGAACATTGGTGTAGCTTTCTAAGTCGTACAATTTAGGTACTTTGACGCTATGCGGCTCACAGTATCGATTGAAGTCATTTCTCATTAAATCGACAATCATCAGGTTCTCTGCACGGTTTTTTTCGCTGTTAAGCAAACCTTCGGCTAATTGTTTGTCTTCGATGGGGTTTTTTCCTCGTGCGGCCGTTCCCTTTATCGGTTTTGTTTGTGCTTTGCCCTCGTTGACACGAATAAACTGTTCAGGCGAAAAGCTGAGGACAATATCGTTATGCAGATCTAAATACGCTGAATAGGGGCTGGGTAGAGCTTCTCTTAAGTGGCTATACGCTTTGGTACCGCTACCGGAAAATTCTCCTTTAAAGCGTTGGGCATAGTTAACCTGATAGCAGTCGCCATCGAGTATGTAATCTTGGATGCACTCGTGTGCTTGATCGTAGTTAGCCTTGCTTGTATTGGCTTGCATTGGGCTCGCGTAAAAAGCACTGGCGTGAAAAGGGCCTGCGTGAACAACGAGTGGATTAATGGGGTCATTTGAGCGGGTAAGACCATCGAGTTGATTTAGAATTGTATTGCGTAATGTTTGAATGCACGAAGGCAAAAATACAAGCGTTGTCGTTTCTTCGTGATGGTCTTGAATTAAAGACCAGTTGAATATAGCCGTAATACTAGGCCGAATATTGCTTTTTTTACACTCAATATTAAACGTAGGGTGTAGAGCCTCGTAATTAAAGTAACCTAGGGCTCCGCCAATAAAAGGTAGTTTGTCTGCCTCGGCGCATATTTCTATATTATTAAAGAGCTTATTGAGTTCTATCTGAATCTCATGAGTCTTTGGGTCGATTAAAATATCGCAAGGTAAGGCGCTAAATATATCGTATCGACCTTGATTTGAACGAGGGCGCCCGCTGTCTAGCCAAGCAATACCGTCAAGCTCTTGGAGTACTTCAAAGTACGCAAGCGGGTCGTGCTGGTAAGGTATGTTTTTTAGAAAAACGCTATTGGACATGATCTACGCATAATTAAAGTTGGTACTTATGGTGAGAAATGCGTAGATTTTAGAGTATTTTAAGCTGCCAGTGTGATCATTGTTCAGATTACTTGGTTGTGTATCGCTAAAAATAGCGATTATGTTAGATATCGTTTATATTTGCGATCCTTATCGGGGCGTTAATGAGTCTTTAAACTCTTATAACGGTCATTGATGGGGTATTGATGAGTTAACGAAGAGAGAAATCTATGGGGTTGATAGCCGCAATAAGCGGAGATATATGTGGATCTAGGCAGGCCCCTAAAGATAAGTGGTTGCCGGCGCTGCGAGCCGCATTGTCGAACTTTGGAAATGAGGGGCACGATTGGCAAATAATACGTGGGGATAGTTTTCAGTTGAGATCGCCCTCTATTTTACTATGCTTACATTGTTGTATAGTGATTTCGGCCACATTGAAGGCTCAGGCTGATGTAAATGTTCGAATGGCTATAGGTATTGGAAGAGGTGGTGTGAACGGGCCTACAATTTCAGAATCTGACGGTGATGCGTATGTGTATTCAGGTACAAGTTTAGATAAGCTGAAGTCGCGTCGCCTTAACTTATTCTTAAAATCAAATAATACTGTATTTGATGAAAAAATTAACCCTTCATTAGATATGGCCAGTATTATTATGAGTCGTTGGCTGCCAAATTACGCGGCAGCCGTATTGGTTAAATTAGAGTATTCAAGTTATACGCAAAGCCAATTAGGCGAACATATGGGTTTAGCTCAGAATACTGTTAGTGAGCGTTTGTCGCGAGCGGAGTTGCGCACTCTGGAGGCATTTAATACAAGTTTTCAGCTGCAGTTAAAAGATACATTTTAGATAATAGTCCATGTGAACGGTATGGCTAGGAGTATAGATAGAGATGGACGTAGTCGTTAAGTTATTGATCGCTCATGTTGTTGCGGATTTTTTATTGCAATGGCCCGCTATGCTCAAGAGTAAGGCGTATTATAAATTCGCCTCACCATACTTATACCTACATGCAGCGATTCATTTAATACTGTCTTTTGTGCTTGTGCGCGATATAGATTTGTGGCCGGTACTTTTACTTATTGGTATTACGCATGGTGTTATAGATGGCCTAAAGTTGACCTTCACTAATGAGTCAAATGAGTGCTGCCTATTCTTTATCGATCAACTATTGCATGTCGTGATTATTTTTATTGCCGTGGCATTATGGGCCGAATTCCCGCTGTTATCGATTGAACAGCACCCATACTTTTATCCTCATGTGCTATTTTTAATATTTATTACATTTCCTAGCTCAATTATCATACAAAAGTTTTTTCTACGCTGGACATTACCAGCGCCAGTACACGAATCATTAGGGGGTGCAGGCGTCTACATTGGTTATATTGAGCGTTTATTGATCTACTTGGCGGTTGTAACGCAGCATTGGGGCTTAGTCGGCTTTTTGTTAGCGGCAAAATCGTTATTTCGTTTAGGCGAAGTTAAAAAGGTTGAAGATAGGAAGTACGCGGAATATATTTTGCTCGGTACGCTGTTAAGTATGACTATAGCTCTGGCTAGCGGTATGTCATTTTTGTTGGTAACGGGGCAAAGTTTGTAAAAAATGGCCTAGATGATTTACGCTGTTATCTCATATTAATGTTTTATAAAAGAGGACCTGAAGTGGCGCTGTATCGAATTGAGCAATTAAGTCGTTTGCACGATGGTTACAAAAATAGTATTGACCTGGATGGCGAAAATTTACTTTTATTACAGCACGAAGGGCGGGTTTACCTTATTGAAAACAAGTGTCCGCATATGGATGTTAGTTTGAGTGATGCGAAATTAATGCCTGGTCAGAAACTGCAATGCCGTGCTCATGGTATCGAATTTCAGTTAGAGGATGGCAAGGCCTGCGGTCCTCTGGCAAATACTTTGGCGTGCTTAAAGCGATACCCACTCATTTATGACGGAGATTTTATTGCTGTAGAGCTGTAACACTGTTTTCGTATTGGGCTATTTGGAAAACTAAGATCTATAAAACTAAGATCTATAAAACTAAGATCTATAAAACTAAGATCTATAAAACAAAGCTGACTAAATTTTTGTCTATTGATGATTGGTAATTCCAAAGCGACTCAAATTTTTCTTTGAGCGTATTATTTCGAGATCGATTGTCGTAATTTATAATACCTTTCATCTCATGTTCTTTATTGAAATAGATAAGAGATGTTCTATCGAACAAGCAAAAACTTTCTTTTAACGGTTCGCTTTCAGGTTTTAAAATTTTAATCTCTATTTTTGAGGGCACTCGTTGAGCTAAAGCGATAAGGTCATGTGGGTACTTGTGCAAATCTTCGGCGTTTTCAATCAGTATTCGAATCTTTGAATGTTTATTACTACGTACAAATAATGAACATGCTTGGCTAATAATATTTGACCCATAAAAATCGGCTCGAAAATCTAAGCTTAATATGTCAATTGAGCGGCTACAGAGCCTACTCATCTGGCGAAAATGACGTAGATAGTCTTCTGCTAAACTTAGGCGAATAGAGTGTGTGGCGTAGAGTTTTTTTATCGCTGAATAGCTGTTTTGATTAAACTGCATTTTCTGATGTGAGATCCCAGCTTCATCGAAGATGTCTCCGCATTCGATAAAACCTAAGGCGTGATAAAACTCAAGTGCTTGAATTTGGGCATTAAGGTAAATTTCGCTCGGTGTTTTTGCAAGGGCATAGTCGAGTGCATTTTTTAACAGCAGTGCGCCAATACCCTGTAAACGAAAGTTTTCTTGTACCGCAAGACGGCTGATTTTGAGCCTAGAGTCTTTAATGTGAATACGTACGCATGCTACAGGGGTAGAAACGTATGTATTTGAGCTGGATGTTTTTGAGTTACACGTTTTCACTTCATAAGTATTCGCATCTGTACTTGCGCTACAGTCCGATTTGCTGACCAATAAGTGATGAGTGTTTGTGTCGCTATCGATGCTTTCCCATTCAAGGGCTTCGGGTACGGCTTGCTCAACGATAAATACGTCACGGCGAATTTTTTCTAGAGCCGTTTTGTGTTTGAACCAAGTCGCGTCAATACATTCATATTCAATGTTTGAATGTAGGATCGGCATTGCGATATTGTCCATATATTTATATGCTTATTTTTAGTTGTTCAATTGAAGTTTTTTTTGCAAAACCGTATTTTAGTTTTTTTTAGGGCACCGTGTCTTAAATTTCCTGAATACAGGATGTTTTCAAATCTAGTGTGTCACTACACTGCGACTTCCGGTCTAAATGCGGGCTTCAAATGTTTCGGTATAATACTTCCTCGTTAATGATGATTATAATATCGCCTCTAACGCGGTGGCCAAACCTAGTGTGCCACTACAAAAATAACCTGTGCTTACTTAGAGTTAATCTAAACTCGTGTGAACTAATTTTGTACAGATTTAGCCCGGTACAGGGTTAAGTTTATGTGAATTTAAGCTTGAACAAGAAGCGATAAATCACATAATTCACGTGCTAGTGTTTGGTCGGTCGCGCCTAATGAGCTTTTTGAGATACTCCTCCCGCTAGTAAGGCTCTGTGCGAATTCTATACTGCAACGATATTGTTCCCCGTTAATGAAGAGCAAGGCGTGATCAGGATAGGGGTAGTATAGGGCGCGGCAATAAGGCGATAGCGTAAAAGGTTCTCCTTCGGATATGTCGTTATTGCTTACAAAATCGAGTGGAAGCTCTGCAGGTTCAACCCCTGGGTAAAGACTACTACTGTTCTGGCCAAGCCAGCGGATGATTTCGTCAGGTTGGTCGATAAGTTTTATTAACTCATTGCGAAAAACATCTACAGCGTCGCGTCGTAATTCACCACGGTGTTTTTGTTGCTTAAATGGTAGTGGGTCGCGGTACCGCTTATCAGGGTCAACACTTTCTGATAATTGAATTTGCAATTCGCTTAGTGCATCGCCAAAACTCGGTGCTCGAAAACCGACAGAGTAGGTAATGCAATCATCAATAGCTTCACCCCAGTGGGCGACTCCGGCTGGTATGTACAGTATGTCCCCGGGTTCACATATGTATTCTGCGGACAGTTCGAAATCCTCAAGTATTTTCATTGCTTGGTTTGGTACTAGCGCACTGCTAGCGTCGCAGTACTGCCCAAGCCGCCAACGGCGCTTCCCTTGCCCTTGGATGAGAAACACGTCGTAGTAATCAAAGTGCGGCCCTACGCCACCGCCGGGCGAGGCAAAGCTGACCATAATGTCGTCTAAGCGCCAATTCGGTAAAAACTGAAAGCACTTAAGTAAATCATTTGCATCTGGATCGAGCGAATCTAAGTGCTGTATGAGAAGGGTCCAGTGTGTCTCTGGTAGTTTAGAGAAGTCATCTTCGCTAAGTGGCCCAGCTGTATAGCTCCAGCGGTTCTTTCCGGGCTCCTCTATTTCCAGTTCATCTATTCCTGAATCTTCTACGAGTAGTCGACTTTCGACGTCTTCATCGAGTGCAAAACCTGCTATTTCGTCAGGACTTAAAGGTGACACAAAGCCAGGAAGCGCATTTTTCGTGTACAGGGCTTTTTTTTGCCAATACTCAGATAAAAATGATTCAATCGATAATGGGCCGAAGGATTTTAATGTAGACATAATTTAGAGTTTTCTGCGATAACGCAATATAGAGGGCATGGGAAGGGCTCGTCGTTACAACCCTCAAGCCCGAGTTTGTCTTTCTTTGAATTTCTTTGTATTAAGGTGACGATAGCCTAAATGGTAACGTACACCAAGCCAAGCCAAAGTCTAATGTTACAGCCCAGAGCTTCAATAAATGCATTCTTTTTGGCTAATGAGTTAATAGGTTAACAAGTTGATGGATTAGTGGATCAAGCGGAAGTTTAACCGATTCTGTCGCCACAGAACGTACAATTCGCTGCGCCGACCTTGCCGTTTATCTAATTTTTAAGACGTACAGATTCGGTGACGTAAAGCTTTAACGTTAGATAAGTAGGTATGTAGGTATGTAGGATTTTTAGTTATTAAGCCCGTATGCGCAAAGCTCCTCTTGGTTTTGTAGGCCATTCAAGAAGGGGTTGGCAGTGCTCAATATCAGACTGTTTATTAATACGTTCTCGGATAGGGCCGTTTAATTATAGTACTTGAGCTTGTATTCAAGTTTGTGTGTGTGATCGCGTCCGTGGGTGAGCGGGGCTAAGGAGGAAAAAGCCGTCGTGGTATATTATTGCTTACTATGGCCTTTAACGGGCCGCGAGTGGCAAATTTAATCAAGGTCTCGGCCAACATGACATCATTGTAAGTTAGATGTAGTGGTCAGACTTTTTTTTGCCAAGCAGTTACAAGCAGTTACAAGCAGTTAGAGGTATAGAGTATAGATGTGTGGAATTTAGATGTGATGGTTTGGTAAGGGTGTATTCGAGCAGTTTTTAATAACAGCTGTATGAAAGCATGTTTTCAGGCAGCCATAAAAGATTTTAAAAACGATCGTAGGGCGGATCAATATTTATAGTGTGCATGAGTCCGCTCTACAATGCTTTCGATTTACTGGACTTAACAGGGCTAGAGTCGAAGTAAATTAGAGTTTAAGCCTAGGCCGAGCTTAAGATAAATCGGCTAAACGTTCTTTTACTGCGAGCGCTTGTGCTTCGGCGTTACCGACATAACGGCTAGGTGTCATTGCGCGTAAAGCAGCTTTCGCTTCATTGGGGATTTCTAAGCTATCGACAAAACTTAGCATAAGCTCTTCTGTCATGGCGTTACCGCGGGTTAGGGCTTTTAGTTTTTCGTAGGGTTCTTCAATTGCATAACGACGCATAACAGTCTGAATCGGTTCGGCAAGAACTTCCCAGGCGTTGTCGAGATCAGCTGCAATGGCGTGCGCATTTAGCTCAAGCTTTGAGATGCCTTTCATGCTCGCTTGATACGCTATTAGGCTATAAGCAAAACCCACGCCCATATTACGTAATACCGTTGAATCTGTTAAGTCACGCTGCCAGCGCGAAATTGGAAGCTTTTGCGCGAGATGCGTTAAAACGGCATTGGCGAGTCCTAAATTACCTTCCGAATTTTCAAAGTCAATTGGGTTGACTTTGTGCGGCATGGTCGATGAGCCTACTTCGCCAGCGATAGTTTTTTGCTTGAAGTAACCCATGGAGATATATCCCCATAGATCACGATCAAAATCGATTAATATCGTATTGAACCGAGCAATAGCATCAAAAAGCTCAGCGATGTAATCGTGAGGCTCAATTTGCGTAGTGTAAGGGTTGAATTCAATTCCTAAACTGTTTATGAATGTTTTTGCATTCGTTTCCCAGTCGATATTTGGGTAAGCCGATAGGTGAGCGTTGTAGTTGCCAACCGCGCCATTAATTTTGCCCAGTATAATGATACTTTTAACGCATTCTAATTGACGGCATAAGCGAGCGGCCACATTAGCGAATTCTTTGCCTACAGTTGTCGGTGACGCGGTCTGACCATGTGTACGAGAAAGCATTGGTACAGCGGCATGCTCGATGGCTAGGTTAGCAATGGCTTCAACAATGCCGCTCATTGCGGGCACAAGAACATCGTCTCGGCCGGCACGAAGCATAAGCGCATGTGCTAGGTTGTTTATGTCTTCTGATGTGCACGCAAAGTGAACAAATTCACTTATGGCTTCAAGTTCGGTGTTGCCAGCGAAGCTGTTTTTAATAAAGTATTCAACCGCTTTGACGTCGTGATTAGTCGTGCGCTCTATGTCTTTTATGGCTTGTGCATCAGCTTCACTAAAGTTATCTACTAAGGTATTTAACTTGGCGTTGGCAGTATCACTTAACGTAGGGACTTCGGCAATATCCGCATGTTCAGCTAGACATTGAATCCAGCGAACTTCAACTTGAACTCGGTATTTAATGAGGCCAAATTCGCTAAAAATGTCGCGAAAGTCCGTTGATTTGCTACCGTAACGGCCGTCAATTGGAGAGATTGCACTAAGCGCTGTTAAATCCATAATTGTCATTTCTGCCTTGTAAAGTGGGGGTTAATTAGTGTTCATTCATAAATCGGGCTCTGCTGCTGAGAGATTTATGAATGGACACTAATTTAGGTGAAAGGCGCGCAGTTTAGCTCAAATCGTTGAGTTTTTCAGCTATTGCGTTTGTCAATTAACAGCGGTCCTCGGGTGTTCGTTAGTGTTTGTTGAGTTCGGCTTTAGCGTGTTCTATGAGCAGCTCTGTCGTGTTAACGAGTTGTGAGCGATACGCGACAAAGTGCCATCGGCGCCCGCCAAGTTGTCTCCAAAGCATAGAGGAGCGTATCCCTGCCAGCAGTAAGGCCCGAATCTGATTGGCTACTCGGTCTTGTTGAAGGTAGTTGTAGTTACCGGTCACTTGAATACGGTATTGGAACGTACTGATTGTATCGGTATAAATACCCGCGATGTTGTTTAATACGTTCTCATGGCTTAAGCCAAAATGATCAACCTGCGTCTTACTTTTCTCGATGCGTTCAGCAATTTTGCCGAGTAGAGTCTTTTTACGCATGAGTTTTTTTTGAATATGGATAACTCCGAGTAAATATCGTAATACCTCCATGTTCAAAGGGTCACGATAACGCGTTAACAGATTCTGTAGCTTCTCTAATCCGGGCAGTAGATTAGCTATTGTGCCATACACTTCAATGGTTTTATCCGGTGAACTCACAAATAAGCTATTGATGGAAACTTCGAGTTCATGAGTGTTTACGTAGCCGGTTTTTGCGATGTGCTCGACTTGGCTAATGGCCTGAACGGTACCTGCAAGTGCGATTATGATTTCGTTCCAAGATGACTTCAATGTAGTGTCTCACTCGGTAGCGTTAAAATACGATTGTTAACGCTACAATTTTAGTCGTAGGGGGGTGAGCTGTAGGGCTCATAATGTGTTAACACCGCGGCCTAGTCTTGGCGATCTACGTGTGTTGTAAGTTTGTGCTGCGCTATTTTTATAGGTTAATCCGCCATAGCTTAATCCGCTATAGGGTTATTCAATATATGTTTACTCAATATATGTTTACTCAATAAAGGTTTACTCAATAAAGGTTTCTTCAATGATACCGCCACCGAGGCAGTGTTGGTCTTGGTAAAGTACAAGGTATTGGCCTGGTGTTACGGCCCGCTGCGCTTGGTCGAATTCCACATAAACAGAAGCGCCTTCAATTGTAACGGTGCAGGCTTGATCGCTTTGGCGATAACGGTTTTTGGCCACGCATCGAAACGCGTCACTAGACGGAGCAGTGTTAATCCAATGCATTTGGCTTGCACGTAGGGTGTTTGAATAGAGTAAAGGGTGCTCGCCCTGAACGACAAGTAAGGTGTTGTCATCAAGGTTTTTCCTGGCGACATACCAAGGTTCCTCTTTGGCACCTTTGACGCCGCCAATACCCAAGCCTTGCCGTTGGCCAATGGTGTGATACATCAAGCCTTGATGTTCACCAATAATACGGCCATCTTCTGTAACGATTTTGCCGGGTTGAGCTGGCAAGTAATTTTGTAAAAAATCAGAGAAACGCCGCTCACCGATAAAACATATGCCGGTACTGTCTTTTTTGTTGTGGGTAATAAGGTCGTGAGCTTCTGCAAGTCGTCGGACTTCAGGTTTTTCGAGTTCGCCTACAGGAAATAGCGTCTTAGCAAAGGCCGATTCATCAACAGCATGTAAAAAGTAGCTCTGATCTTTGTTGTTGTCTAAGCCCTTGAGGAGGCGCGTTTGTCCGGCAACGGTTTCTACGCGGGTGTAATGGCCAGTGGCGATATAGTCGGCGCCAAGTTTTTTGGCGTAGTCCAAAAAGACCTTGAATTTGATCTCTTTATTACACAAAATGTCGGGGTTAGGCGTTCGGCCCGCTTTGTATTCCGTTAAGAAATGCTCGAATACGTTATCCCAATATTCACCGGAAAAATTAGCTGTATGTAAATGGATATCAAGTTTTTGACAAACAGCCGCCGCATCCATTAAATCTGTTGCGGCAGTACAATATTCAGTTCCATCATCATCGTTCCAGTTTTTCATAAACAGACCTTCAACGACATAGCCCTGCTGTTTTAGCAGTAGCGCGCTAACCGATGAGTCGACGCCGCCGGACATGCCGACAATAACTTTGGTCTTGCTTGGGTCTAGTGTTTTCACAATGATGTTTTTCTGGCTTACGAAGTAGGGGGTGGGGAAAGCAGGTATTGTCGGGGAGGTTGGCACGTAAGGCAAGGGCGACAGAGCTTATATTGTATAATATTCCTAGCATTTAGTTAAAGTATGCGAGGCGCAGAAGAGAGCTTATTTTACGATATAGCGTAAAACATCTTTCCAGCTAAGTACGCCGACCAGCAACTCGTCTCGATTCAAAACTGGAAGTACGCCAGTATTGTGTTTTAGCATTGTTTCCGCCGCCTCCAAAATCGCACGGTTTACCTGAATTGTAGGAGGTTTTTTTTGCATCATTTGCTGGGCTTGCCGATTGGTTGTGAAGCGATATTTATCCGATTCGACCTTGGTGTTTGCAAAAGGACTTATGGTTTTCATAACTTCACTTTGCGCTACAACGCCCAGTAGGTGACCGTCTTCGACTACCAGCAAATTGTGAATAGATAGTTTTTCGAATATCACATACATGCGACCGGCAGTTTCAGTAGGTGTCACAGTGATTAAACGTGTGGTCATTATATCGGAGATGGCCATCGTATTTTCGTAGTCCTAATATTATTTGTAGGGTTAACGCATGAAAGTTTAGCAAAGATGCGTCGCTTGCATAGTCATAGTGGGGGTGAAAATGTTGTGTCGGTGGAAATAGTGCACTTAATCCCACGAATCCTGAGGTCGATCAAATCTATTCAGTCGAGAATTTAGGTCTTTGTTGGTTCAACAGCGTATAATTGCCGTGCAGTTACTGCACTTCTGTGTATGCTATGCCAATATTTATTTGGCGAATATACGAGACGCAACTGGAAGATTGCTTCATATAGCGGAGATTCTGACCCAAGTGCGCACTCAACGACGTTTATACTTATCTATTACTGTCTGGAGACAATATACGTGGCAATAGAACAAACTTTATCGATCGTTAAGCCTGATGCTGTATCAAAAAACTTAATTGGCCGAATTTTAAGCCGCTTCGAAATAGCGGGTTTGACCATTGTTGCAGCTAAACTAATCCATATGAATGAAGAGAAAGCGCAAGGTTTTTACGCGGAACATGTAGGAAAGCCGTTTTTTGCCGACCTCATGAACTTCATGTGTTCCGGTCCGATTTTAGTGCAGGTACTTGAAGGCGAAAATGCTATTCAAGCTAATCGCACGCTAATGGGCGCAACTAATCCAGAGAAGGCTGATGACGACACTATCCGTAAGGTTTTTGCTGAGTCTATGCAGCGAAATGCGGTTCATGGTTCTGATTCCCCAGCTTCCGCTGAGCGCGAAATTGCGTATTTTTTTGATACAACAGAGGTCCACACTCGTTAATTGAGTGTTGTTAGAGTTTAAGTTTAATGAGTTTAGATACAAATGAAGTCGATGGAGTAAAATCTTCTAATACTGAAGATGGCGCGAAACCGCAAAAAGTCAATATTCTAGGGTATTCACAGGCTCAGTTAGAGGTGTTTTTTGCTGAGCTTGGTGAAAAGCGCTTTCGCGCGACTCAAGTCTTAAAGTGGGTGCACCAAATGGGTGTGCTCGACTTCACCCAAATGACAAATATATCAAAAGTTCTGCGTGATAAGTTGGCCGACATTGCCGAGCTTAGGCCGCCGGAAGTCGTAGAACAATTTGACTCTAAAGATGGAACGCGTAAATTCTTGATTCGCGCAGGCGGTTCAAATCTTGTTGAGGCCGTTTTTATCCCTGAAGGCGAGCGTGGCACATTGTGTGTCTCGTCACAGGTGGGCTGTTCTCTTGACTGCAGTTTTTGCGCAACAGGTAAACAGGGTTTTAATAGAGATCTAACAGCCGCCGAAATTATCGGCCAGGTGTGGGTTGCTGCCAACTCCTTTGGCCAATTTGAAGAGGGTGCATCGCGAAAAGTAACCAATGTTGTAATGATGGGAATGGGTGAGCCCCTTCTTAATTTCGATAACGTTGTAACGTCAATGAACCTGATGATGCACGACAACTGTTACGGGATATCAAAGCGACGCGTTACTCTGAGTACTTCTGGTGTGGTTCCTGCTCTTGATCGCCTAAGCGGTTTGACGGATGCATCACTTGCCATCTCGTTGCACGCGCCTAACGACGCAATTCGAAACGAATTAGTGCCTATTAACCGTAAGTATCCTATCTCTGAGTTGCTAGCGTCAGCGATGCGCTACATAGACGGGTTGCCCGATATACATCGAAAAATAACAATTGAGTATACCTTGATCGATCAGGTTAATGATCGTGCAGAGCATGCGCGTGAGTTAGCGGTGTTACTTAAAGATGTCCCTGTCAAAATTAACCTAATACCTTTTAACCCTTTCTCGTTGTCTAACTATAAGAGAGTGAGCGATAAAGCGCTAAAACGTTTCCAGCAGATTCTAATTGATGCGGGCTTCACTACCACTATTAGGACTACACGTGGGGACGATATCAATGCAGCTTGCGGTCAATTAGCGGGGAAGGTTAATGATCGAACACGCCGTAGCGAGCGGTATAAAATTGATCCAACCGCATTAATTGCTTCAAGCCGAGACGATATTCCTGTACGTTTGGTTGATGGTGAGTAAACTATAGCGACGCTTGGCACGGCCGAGCATTGCTATCTATACCAGAATCACAATAATAATAACGTTTTTCTTGGGGTTTTCCGTGTTCTCTTATAAACAGATCTTATTAATAGCTGCGTCTATTCTTGTCGTAAGTTGCGTCTCAACTGTGCCTAAAAAATCCACTAAAGTGGATTCGAAAAAAGCTTATGAATCAAATATTAAGCTCGGTATGGGGTATTTGCAAAAAGGAGACCGTGACAGTGCGTTACGGGCATTCTCGAAAGCCTTAGACCTTAATAAACGTTCTGCTGATGCGTATCAAGGCTTAGCGCTCGTGCATCAGGTTAATGGTGAGTTTGTCCTCGCAGAGAAGCAGTTTAAAAAAGCGCTGACACTTAAATCTGGTTTTTCTCGAGCAAGTATCGAGCTCAGTTATGCGTCTTTTCTCTATTCTCAAGAGCGCTACAAAGAGGCCATACCTCTGTTGGAGAAAGCGGGAGCGGACATTAATTATTCTGGGCGAGAAAAAGCGCTGTATATGCTCGGGCTGACCTTAATTGAAATGGGAGAGACAAAGCGTGCAATTGCCTCATTTGAACACGTTTCAAATTTAAACAGTCGACACGCTGGCTCAGCCATAGAGCTAGCCGAACATTACTTGCTAAAAGAAGATTATCCGAACGCTAAGCGTTATCTAGATCAATTTTCGTCAAACGCCCGCCAGAGCTCCAGAAGTTTGTGGGTAGGCATCAGGTTAGAGCGTATTTTTGACAATAAAGATAAAGTTGCGAGTTATGCTTTAGCGCTTAAAAATCTTCACCCGTATTCAAAAGAATATCTTGAATACAAAAAGACTCTTCAGTAGATACAGGGTGCTAATGTGAGTAACTATAAAGCAGAAGAGTCGATCACTGAGGGTGATTTGATTGAGGTGACTACCACAGAAAGTGTTCAGGCTGATTTTCCAGCGTCTGAGTTAACTGAATCTGAAGTAAGTGATGCAGAGGAGTCGTCTGACATTGAAGTTCTAGATGTTGGTAGGGTGCTAAAAGCTCGCCGTGAAGAGCTTAAATTTTCTTTGGCTGATGTAGAAGAAAAAACTCGGATATCAATCGAGAACCTCAAAGGTTTGGAAGCGAATGAATTTAGCGCTTTAGGTGAAGAGGTTTATGCTTACGGTTATTTATGTAAAGTAGCAAAGGTTTTGTCTTTAGATTCAGACCCCTTGCTCAGGCAATATAAACATGAATGTGGTATTGGCGGCGCAGCTAACGAAGCGCTAGGTCTTAATGTGAATGAGGCGGGTTCAGGTGAAAAAAAGGCCATTAAGTTTTCTTTGGTTATTGGCGTTTTTCTTCTTGTGGTCGTGGTTTATTTTACGCTTACAGGCGGTAAAAAGGCAGGCCTTAATGAACCTTCGCCTGTTAATGTTAGAGTTGTTCCTAATGCTACTGAGGCTCTTAACGCTAGAGATGTTCCTAATATAAGCGATACTTTGAATACTCGTGAGTCGCAACAGGGTGTTGAGGCGGGTGAGCTGAATTCAGTAATAGGATTGGGGGTTAGTACAAAAGTAACCGCATTAGAGGATACGGACACTCAGCACGAAGTTGTTGATTCGGGGATAATTACGATCGGCAATTTAACGGAGCCGGCCCCAATAGTAGGCGTGAGTTCATCTCTTGTTCAAAATTCGAACGATTCTTTGGTTCAAATTGAGTCAAAACTCGAAATATTCTTCTCTGAGGAGTGTTGGGTACAGATAAAAGACAAAAATTCGCAGGTATTATTTGCGGATATGCAGAACAACGGGGATAATTTGCAGCTTTTTGGTCTAGCACCCTTTGATGTCATGTTTGGCAATGCCAGAGCCGTGACGTTATCGATCGATGATAAGCCTATTGTGATGACTATTCCCTCCAGTCGAAATACGCTTAGAATCACTGTGCAGGCCCCATAAACCCTCGAAATTTTAGGTGAGTCATGCAGTTCGAATCTCCGATAGTTCGCCGTAAATCGCGTCAAATTATGATTGGCGATGTCGCCGTTGGTGGTGATGCGCCGATTAGCATTCAAAGTATGACCAACACCGAAACCACGGATGTTGCTTCTACTGTTGATCAAATTCAACGCATGCAAGATGCTGGAGCCGATATTGTTCGTGTTTCGGTCCCTTCAATGGATGCCGCTGAAGCATTTGGCCTTATTCGCAAGCAAGTGACAGTTCCATTAGTGGCAGACATCCATTTTGATCATCGCATTGCATTGCGTGTTGCTGATCTTGGTGTAGATTGTTTAAGAATCAATCCCGGTAACATCGGTCGTGAAAAGCGTATCGTTGAAGTTGTAAATAAAGCGAGAGACCTGGGTATTCCAATACGCATTGGCGTCAATGCAGGGTCACTTGAGAAGGATTTGCAAAAAAAATACGGTGAGCCAACGCCGGATGCTCTTGTTGAGTCAGCACTGCGTCACGTTGAAATTCTCGATAGACTTAATTTCCAAGATTTCAAAGTCAGTGTGAAGGCCTCTGATATATTTATGGCCGTTGCGGCATATCGCAAGTTAGCGACCCAGATCGAGCAGCCGCTGCATTTAGGTATTACTGAGGCTGGAGGCCTTCGATCAGGTACTGTCAAATCGTCTATTGGCCTTGGTATGTTACTTATGGATGGTATTGGCGATACGATTCGTGTTTCACTCGCAGCCGATCCCGTTGAAGAAGTCAAAGTTGGCTGGGACATGCTTAGGAGTTTAAAAATTCGCTCAAGGGGTATTAATTTTATTGCGTGCCCTAGTTGCTCGCGACAAAATTTCGATGTTGTTGCAACGATGAATGAGCTCGAAAATCGCTTAGAGGACATTCGTACCCCTCTGGACGTAGCGGTAATTGGTTGTATTGTTAACGGGCCTGGTGAAGCGAAGGAGGTTGATATTGGCTTGACTGGCGGAACGCCCAAAAACCTTGTCTATATCGATGGCAAACCAAACCACAAATTAGAACAACATGATTTAGTGGGTAGTTTAGAGCGGCTTATTCGAGAAAAAGCTGAGGCTAAGGCCAAGATGCTCGAAGCTCTCGAAAACGACATAATCGCAAAGGTTTAGGCCGCAAGCGAAAGAAATTTAAGGAAAAACATTGAAGAAGTTACAAGCCATTAAAGGCATGAACGATTTGCTGCCTGATGATGCGCCGTTGTGGCAGTACTTTGAGGCGAAAGTCACTGACTTGCTACAAAGTTATGCTTATAGAGAAATCCGTACGCCCTTATTAGAGCAAACAGAGTTATTCGCACGCGGTATTGGTGAAGCAACTGATATTGTTGAAAAAGAGATGTACACCTTTACCGACCGTAATGGCGATAGCTTAACATTGCGCCCAGAAGGTACGGCAAGTTGCGTTAGAGCCTGTGAGCAGCATCAAATGCTGTTCAATCGTGGCATATTGACTCAAAAACTGTGGTATCGCGGACCGATGTTTCGCCATGAAAAGCCACAGAAAGGCCGTTTACGTCAATTTCATCAATTTGGTGTGGAAGCCTTTGGTTACACTGGTCCCGATATCGACGCGGAACTACTGATTTTAACTCACCGATTGTGGAAGAGCTTAGGCATTAGTGAGGCTGTCGAACTTCAAATTAACAGCCTTGGCTCAGCCGATGAGCGTATTGAGCACAAAAAAGCATTGGTTGTGTTTTTAGAGTCGATAAAAGACGAGTTAGACGATGATAGCCAGCGTAGACTTTATAAAAACCCTTTACGCGTTTTTGATAGTAAAGATAAAAAAACGCAGAGCTTATTAAGCGGAGCCCCGGAGCTTAAAGATTTTCTGGGCGAAGAGTCTATCGCGCACTTCGAGGGCTTAAAGATCCTTCTTGATAGTGTTGGCGTTCCATATGTTATCAATCCTCGTTTAGTGCGAGGGCTTGATTATTACAATCAGACGGTTTTTGAGTGGGTGACCTCAAAACTAGGATCGCAGGGTACAATTTGTGGTGGTGGACGTTATGATGGCCTAGTGACGCAATTGGGTGGGCATGCAAGCCCGGCTGTTGGCTTTGGGCTCGGTGTCGAACGTTTAATTTTATTATTAAGAGAATTAAATGTAGTACCAATGGAAATAACGCAGACTTTAGATGTCTATATTGTCGCATTGGCTCAGGTGCAGATTCAGGCGACTCAATTCTCTGAACGTTTGCGAGATGAGCTACCGAATTTACGTATTCAGTTACATTCAGGTGGCGGAAGTTTTCGGTCACAAATGAAAAAAGCGGATAAAAGCGGTGCTTCAATTGCGCTGATTTTGGGCGAATCTGAAATCGAAAACAGCGAAGTGGGTGTCAAATTTCTTCGCCAAGAAAGAGAACAAGAAACCTTAAAACAACAAGAACTTTATTCAATTTTGCAGCAGGAGTGTTAAGCGTGGCCGACCATTTAACAGAAGAAGAACAAATAGAAACTATCAAACGTTGGTGGAAGGAGAATTGGCTGTCGATTGCACTGCCTATTGCCCTTGCTTTAATTGCTTATACCGGTTGGAACTTTTGGACCGCTCATAAACAAGATCAAGCACAGGCAGCATCTGACCAGTATCAACAGCTGTTAAGTGTTGTAGGTGTTGAGGGTGTAGAGTTAAGTGAAGATCAAATTGCGACGGCTAGCTCTTTGGCTATTAGCATAGCTGAATCGTATGAAGGGACCTTGTATGCGGATATGTCACAACTTATTCTAGCAAAACTTGCGGTTAATGCCTCAAATCTAGATGCGGCTCAACTTCGTTTAAATAATGTAGTGGCGAATGGTTCTACCGAATCAATTAAAATGGTCGCTAATGCCCGTCTAGCTAAAGTTTTATTGGCCCAAGGTCAATATTCTGAAGCTCTAGCACTTGTTAATGTCAATGTAAGTGACGCTAATAAAGCACTTTATGCTGAGATTCGCGGTGATGTTTATTTTGCTCAGAATGATCTAGTCGCCGCAAATACAGCGTTTAAAGTGGCGCAAGACTCACTTGGTCAGCAAGACTTCTCACGTCAAGGAATATTGCGTTTTAAGCTTGATGCGACAAAACTTGATGAGCCGGCTGAAGAGGCTGTTGAGTCTGAAGTTACTGTTGAGCCTGAAGTAGCCGTTACGGTTGAAGCTGAAGACGCTGCAGCGGAGAAAGCTGAATGATAAAACGCCTATTATTGCTGGCAGCTGTCGCCTGCTTATTTGCTTGCTCCTCTAGCTCGCCGCAGGGGGCTAAAAAGAAAGTAAAGCTCCGGTCTGCCGCATTGGTGAAGTTTGAAGCTCAAACACGACTAAAGAAAGATTGGTCGGTTAAGCTTGGTTCAGGTGTTAATAAGCGTTATGGCGCATTACAACCAGCAATTAATGGCGATACTCTTTATTTAGCTGACGCTAAAGGAAAAGTTTTTTCTGTTAATGGTAAAACAGGCAAGAAAAACTGGTCAGTCGATACCAAAACAAACATAGGAGGTGCGATAGCTTCTTATGGGGATTTACTTAGTTTTGGAACGCTGGATGGGCAAGTAATTACTTTAAGCGCTGTAGATGGCAGCGAAAAGTGGCGCGCCGAGGTTTCCAGTGAAGTAATCGCTCGGCCGGCTATATCGAAAGGTGTCGTTGTGGCGCAGTCTATTGATGGTCGTCTTTGGGCTTTTAATAGTGAAACGGGTGAAAAGAAATGGCGTTACGACCATACTGTCCCAATTCTTACTCTTCGTGGTGCGTCCAGTCCTGTAATTGTTCGCAAGCAAGTTATTGCCGCATTTGATAATGGTCAGGTTTTAAGTTTTGGCATCGACGAAGGTTCAATTCAGTGGAGTGCACGAGTTAGCCAGGCTTCTGGGCGAACCGATTTAGATAAAATTGTTGATGTTGACGGATCTCCAGTAGTCGAAGGGAGTTTAGTTTATGCGGCTAGCTATCACGGTTCGGTACTGGCCTTTAGTCGCGCTCAGGGTAAGTCAATCTGGAAGCAAGCATTATCAACTTCTGAACCCTTAGCTGTTAATTATCAGCAAGTAGTCGGTGTAAGTGAAGAGTCATATGTCTATGCATTCAATGCATCTAATGGCGGCTTACTCTGGAAAAATACACAGCTTAAATTAAGAGGGTTGGCTGCGCCTGCGCACATCGGTGAGTATGTTGCTGTTATCGATAGCGATGATTATTTACATTTACTCTCAAATACAGACGGTAGTTTCGCATATCGCTTTAAACCTTCTGGCGGCGGTTTTCGTTCGCCTATGACGGCATATGACGGAGGGTTATTGGTGTTTTCTGATGATGGACGCTTAACTCTCTATAAAATTTCAAGCAAGAAATAATCTTGCCCTTTTCTCCAAACGAATTGTATTGATGTTATTAACTGTTGCTCTAGTGGGCCGGCCCAATGTTGGTAAGTCCACCTTATTTAATCAGCTCACACGCTCGAGAGATGCTTTAGTCGCCAATTTGGCTGGGCTTACGCGCGATCGAAAATATGGTGAGGTCGAGCACGAAGAGCGAAAGTTTTTTGTTGTAGATACCGGTGGTCTAACCGGTGAAGAGGAAGGGATTGACACGGCGCTTGCTGAGCAATCACTTTTAGCTATTGATGAGGCTGATATTGTTGTCTTTATTGTCGATGGTCGTGCGGGTCTATCGACCGTCGACGTAGATATTTCTAAATATCTACGTCGAAGTGGTAAAAAAGTCATGTTAGTCGTTAATAAGGTTGATGGGCTCGATCAAGATACGGCTCTTGCCGCTTTCTATGAGCTGGGCCTTGCTGATTTGTATCCTGTAGCGGCCTCGCACGGTCGTGGCGTACGTCATTTGCTCGATTGTCTTGTTGCTATCATGCCAGAGCCTGACGGCTTACCAGACCCTGTTGCGAAAGGTGTGAAGATAGCGATTGTTGGTCGTCCTAATGTTGGTAAATCAACATTAACGAATCGTATGCTTGGCGAAGACCGTGTCGTTGTTTACGATCAGCCAGGTACTACCCGAGACAGTACGTATATTGATTACGAACGTAACGGCGAGCCCTATACCATTATTGATACGGCGGGTATTCGTCGTAGAAAAAATATTAGCGAGACAGTCGAAAAGTTTTCTATCGTGAAAACACTGCAAGCGATTGATGATGCGAATGTAGTTGTTTTGTTGATGGACGCTAGTGAAGGTGTTGTTGACCAAGATCTACATCTTTTAGGGCAGGTGTTAAATGCGGGTCGCGCTTTAGTTGTTGCCTTGAATAAATGGGATGGGCTCGATTCTGATAAAAAAGAACGAATTAAATCTGAGCTTGATCGACGTTTGCAGTTTATTGATTTTGCTGACATACATTATATTTCGGCATTGCATGGCACGGGTGTTGGTAACTTGTATGAGTCGATATCCAAGGCGTATAAATCGGCTACCGAACGTTTTTCCTCATCTGTATTGACACGAATTTTAGAGAGTGCTGTTCGTGAACACCAGCCTCCGCTGGTACGTGGTCGAAGAATTAAGCTTCGTTATGCGCATGCAGGCGGACACAATCCTCCGATTATAGTGATTCACGGTAACCAAACGACTGAGTTACCGGGTCATTATGTACGATACCTTGAAAAAACTTTTCGTCGTATGCTTAGCCTGCATGGAACGCCATTAAAAATGGAGTTCAAGACAGGGGATAATCCGTTTGCGGGTAGGAAAAAAGTTTTACCCCATCAGCAAGCCTCTAAAAAGCGTCGCTTGATAAGACAGCTTAAGAAAAAGAAGTAAGCGTCTATATAGCCATGCCCGGCATGGCTATACCTTCCCCTCAAATTGCTCACCATTACTGAGGCGTTTTAATGTCTGAACCCATTCACCCCGTTCGTCCTTTATATATTCGATATGCCGGGCCAGTATTGCTGGAAACTCCCTTGCTCAATAAGGGCAGTGCCTTTACTCAAGAAGAGCGCCATTATTTTAATATTGAAGGCTTGTTACCTCACAATATTGAAACAATTGAAGAGCAAGAGCAGCGAGCCTACCAACAGCTTGGCGGCTTTTCGAACGATCTAGATAAACATATCTACCTACGCAATATTCAAGATACGAATGAAACGTTATATTTTCGTCTGGTTACCAATCATCTCGATGAGATAATGCCGCTTATCTATACGCCGACTGTAGGTCAGGCGTGCGAGCAATTTTCAAAGATATACCGACGGAAGCGGGGTCTCTTTATTTCGTACCCTGATATAGACCGTATTGACGATATGCTGCAAAACGCAACTAAGCAAAACGTTAAAGTCATCGTTGTAACCGATGGCGAGCGAATACTGGGTTTGGGTGATCAAGGTATTGGCGGGATGGGAATCCCCGTTGGAAAACTTGCGCTATATACTGCGTGCGGAGGAATTAGTCCGGCCTATACATTGCCAGTAGTGTTGGACGTGGGGTGTAACAATCCCACGCTAATTGAAGATCCTATGTATATGGGATGGCGGAACCCGCGAATTTCGGGTCAACAATATACGGATTTCGTAGAAAAGTTTATCGATGCCGTAAAGCGCCGGTGGCCTGAAGTTTTATTGCAGTTTGAAGATTTTGCGCAAAACAACGCCACGCCTTTACTTGAACGTTACCGCGACGAGCTGTGTTGCTTTAATGATGATATTCAAGGGACGGCTGCGGTAACAGTAGGAACGTTGCTTGCTGCAGCGAAAGTTAAGGGAGAAAAGCTAAGCGAGCAGCGTGTATGTTTCGTTGGGGCCGGCTCGGCCGGTTGCGGTATTGCTGAACAGATTATTAAAGCTATGATCAGTGAAGGCTTGGACGATGCGCAGGCGCGGTCACAAATCTTTATGGTTGATCGCTACGGCTTGTTATTTGACGATATGGCTAATCTTTTACCGTTTCAGTTACGTTTGGCTCATACGTCCAAGTTGCGTGAGCAATGGCAATGTGAGCAGGGCGATTTGAGTTTGGCAGAGGTTATTCCTCTGGTTAAACCTACGGTTCTGATTGGGGTGTCTGGCCAGCCAGGCTTATTCTCTCAAGCGATAATTGAATCGCTGTGTGAGTATGTTCCCCAGCCAGTCATTTTGCCCTTAAGTAACCCCACATCGAGAGTCGAAGGGCGCCCCGTCGATATGATCAATTGGTCCAAAGGACTTGCAATTGTGGCTACAGGCAGCCCGTTTCCAATTGTAGATTATGAAGGAACTTTAATGCCAATTGCTCAATGTAATAATAGTTATATTTTTCCGGGAATTGGTTTAGGTGTGTTAGCAGCACGTGCTAAGCGTATAACCGACAATATGTTGATGTCAGCTAGTCGCGCGTTCGCAGACCAATCTCCTTTAGCGTCGGCCGGTAGTGGTGGGTTATTACCTGATCTAAAAGATATTCGAGAGCTTAGTAGGGTTGTTGCGCGAGCTGTTGCGAAGCAAGCAATGATAGATGGCGTTGCTACAGAGCTTCCGGATGATGCGTTGGATCGCAGAATCGAACGTAATTTTTGGAAACCGGAGTATCGAGAGTATCGTCGCACATCATTTTAGTGCATTATTTTAGTATATGGCCTGAATGTTAAGTTATTTGTGAATTTGATATTGGTTCGATTTTTGGTCATCATTTCATCGATATGGCAGAAGATTTGTAAATAGCTTTAAAGAATCTGTTTGAGCTATTGAAATGAATGAAAAACCTGCCATAATTCGCAGCCCCTGAATACGGGGCTAAACGTTTTGTTTAGATTTTATGGCGGCCCAATTCGGTGCCCTCGCAACGATTTGCTACGAACTCCGCCAGGCCTGGAAGGGAGCAACGGTAGTAGTTTACTTGTGTGCCGAGGTGTTGCTGGGTTGGGTCTCCTCCATAAAATCCTATCTCGATCCTAGAGTTCACTCAATTCCATCCTCATTAGTACTCTCATTTCCACTCTCGCTGCCAAATATGCGTATAATCACGCGTCTACTCTATCGTCGAATTGGTAAGATCCCTTAATGAGCTATCAAGTTCTTGCGCGCAAATGGCGGCCACGCAGTTTTGCAGAAATGGTCGGCCAAGAGCACGTTTTAAAAGCGTTAATCAATGCGCTAGACCACTCTAGGCTTCATCATGCCTATCTATTTACTGGAACTAGAGGTGTCGGTAAAACTACCGTCGCTAGAATTCTGGCCAAGTGTCTTAACTGCGAAGCTGGAGTAAGTTCAGAGCCCTGTGGGACGTGCAGTGCTTGTACCGAAATTAATGAAGGTCGGTTTGTCGATCTTATCGAGGTCGATGCGGCATCTCGTACGAAAGTTGAAGATACACGCGAGTTACTCGATAACGTGCAATATGCGCCTACGAGGGCACGTTATAAGGTCTACTTGATCGATGAAGTGCATATGCTCTCTAATCACAGCTTTAACGCGCTGTTGAAAACACTTGAAGAGCCACCAGAGCACGTCAAATTTTTGCTCGCGACGACAGATCCTCAAAAACTGCCCGTCACTATCTTATCGCGGTGCTTGCAGTTCAATCTAAAGAATATGAGCCCTGAGCGTATTGTTGGGCATTTAGAGAATGTTCTAGAGCGCGAAATGGTGCCTTTCGAGGAGTCAGCGCTATGGTTGTTGGCTAGAGCAGCCGATGGCAGTATGCGTGACGCGCTAAGTTTGACCGATCAGGGCATAGCCTTTGGCAACGGAAAAATTTCGGATAGCGACATTGCTACGATGATAGGGACGATTGATCATCGTCATATTGGCGGTCTAATTACAGCGCTAATTACAGAAGATGCTGCCGCAATGATGGTGTGTGTTGCTCAGCTCTCTGAGCATGCACCAGATTTTTCAGCGGCCCTGTCCGATCTTTCTGCAACCTTACACCGTATAGCGATAGCACAATCGGTTCCGGAGGCACTTGATAATGCGTTTGGCGATCGTACGCAAATCCTTGAGTATGCAGCGAAGATGACAGCCGAAGATGTTCAGTTGTATTATCAAACGGCTATTATCGGGCGACGTGACTTGTCACTTGCACCCGATCCTCGTTCAGGCTTTGAAATGACGTTATTGCGCATGTTGGCATTTAAGCCTCAGGGTGTAGCTAATATCCCAAGTCGCACCCTAGAAGCAAAAGCACGTGAGCCTAGCGCTACGGAGGCTGAGCCGAGTAGTTTAAATGCACATTCGAATATAAGTAAGACGCACTCGAATATAAGCGATGCTCACATTAATTCTGGTAACGCGAGCCTTGGTTCACCGGTACAAACTGACAGCGTTTTAGCAAAGGGTGAACCTGCTAGTAGTATTTCCCAAGTACGCGTTAGTGAAGTTGATACGAAGGAGGTCTCTAACGCAACCGATTTGTTGCCTAATCGAGATGATGTACTGACATCTTCGGTGACTACTGCTGCGGCCCCAGAAAGTAAAGCTAATGCAGATTTAACGACTAACGTTGATGCCACTAAATTTGGCGCGAGCAGCATTGATACGTCTGAGAAAGGTTTGCTTGACTCTCCAGTGTTGAAGCCTGTACTTGTCGAGCCTGTAGTCGAGCCTGTAGTCGAGCCTGTAGTCGAGCCTGTAGTCGAGCCTGTGGTCGAGCCCATAGTTGATCTTGAACGAGAGACTATATCAGCCCAGCAAGAATCTGAAAATCCGGCTCCGCATGCTGAGCCGCATCAAGTGGCTTCGCCACCAATAGTTAATTCAGGTTCAGTTGAACCGTATGGTGTTAATTCGAAAAATGAAGCGATCGCAGGAAATGACGCTAACCTGGCCAAAACCGGTTTGGAAAGCTCCGATGTAATAAAAACGCGCACAACAACAGCCGATGCAAAAAATACAGTAAAAGTTACATCGGGAGTGTCTCATGCGAACAAATTACTTGAAGGCTTTGATCAAGCGAAGCCAGAAGTTCAAAGCCAGCATATATCAGCACCAACGCCTAATGTTGTGCCAATGTTGGAACCTGACGAGCCAGGCTTAAGAATTTTAGACACGCTAAATAATGCAACCTGGTGTCAACTCTATCGCTATCTAAATATCCAAGGGGTTTTACAAGCAAGCGCGTCAAACCTTTACTTGAGGGCAGTGCAGGGAGAACAGCTTCATTTTATATTAGATGAAGGGGCGGCGACACTTTATGAGCCGGATCATTTAAAGCGTATTCAAATACGTATTTGCGAATGGTTTAACTCCGATGTTCAGATACATATTCAAATTGAACGTTTACAGTCTGAGTTTGAAACACCGTATAAACGCGCCGAACGTTTAAAAACGGAGAGGCGAGTAGCGGCTTTGAATGATTTTCGAGGAGACCCCATTGTTATTGAGTTACAGTCGCACTTTGGCGCGACAATGGACGAACATTCTTTGAAATTTTTAGATGTTTAAGTCAAGTTCAAGTTCAAGTTCAAACTTAAACTTATAGAGGAAAGTAATGAAAGGTTTAGGCGATTTAATGAAACAGGCCCAGCAAATGCAAGAGAAAATGCAGCAGGTGCAGGCCGATATAGCAAAAAAAGAAGTTACGGGTGAGTCAGGCGCTGGCTTAGTCAAGATTCTCATGACGGGCCGTCACGATGTAAAAAGTGTTGTTATTGACGATAGTTTAATGAGTGAAGAAAAATCCATACTTGAAGATCTAATAGCTGCAGCTGTCAATGATGCTGTAAGGCGAGTTGAAGAAGAAAATAAAGGGTCATTAAGTGACCTGACTGGAGGGATGGAAATGCCCCCTGGTTTTAAAATGCCGTTTTAAAGCCAAAATACTTTCAATACAATACTGTGCAATAAAATACGATAGGGTATCGAGTGTTCTCACCACTAATTGATGAATTGATTCTGGCGTTGCGAATTTTGCCTGGCGTCGGACCAAAAACAGCACAGCGTATGGCGCTGCATTTACTTGAACATGATAGGCCTGGAGCAGGAAAATTAGCTGAAAGTCTTGTGGCGAGCGTTGAGCGCGTAGGGCGTTGTACGAGTTGTAGAAACTTAACTGAGCAGCCTAAATGTATTATTTGTAGTAGTTCTCGCCGTGACCAAAGTTTAGTATGTGTTGTAGAGTCTCCTGCCGATGTACTAGCATTAGAACAATCAGGGAGTTTTTCGGGTCGTTATTTTGTTTTGCATGGGAAACTCTCTCCGATTGATGGCTTTGGGCCAAAAGAGTTAGGCTTAGACGAATTAGAAACTCAAATGAGCATAGAGCAGCTCGTTGAAATCATTATCGCGACGAACCCTTCTGTTGAGGGTGAAGCAACCGCACATTATATATCTGAAAAAGCACGTAAAAAAGGGGTTAAAACCTCGCGTATAGCTCACGGTGTTCCTATTGGTGGTGAGCTTGAGTACATAGATGGTGGTACTTTAGCGCACGCTTTAAACCGACGAGTCGAAATGTAATCTCTTTGCGAATTAAATATGCATATGTCTGAAGAATTATTAAAACAAGAAATTGAGTGGGTAGATTCCAATCATCGTCTTGAAGAGCTTTGTGAGTTGTGGCGTGAAAAACCTATTATCGCCCTTGACACGGAATTTATTCGCTCTAAAACGTATTATCCTATTACGGGTTTAATTCAAGTTAATGATGGGGATAAAAATTATCTTCTTGATCCTAAAGGCTTGGACGACTACTACCCTCTTGTGGAATTGTTCGATCAAGAAAATATTACTTTTGCCTTGCATTCTTGCTCGGAAGATCTAGAAGTTTTTAGTCAAGAGTTGGGATGTATACCAAGAAATATTTTCGATACTCAAGTTGCATGTGCCATTTTGGGTTATGGGCATTCAATGGGGTACGCAGCAACTGTCGAGCAAGTACTGGATGTATCGTTACCGAAGTCTGAGACTCGGTCCGATTGGTTGCAGCGACCCTTGAGTCAATCCCAAATATTTTATGCCGCTCTTGATGTTGAGTATCTCTACATTTTAGTTCATGCATTGATTGAACGACTTGAAGATATAGGTCGTTTAACTTGGGTAATCGAGGAAGGTGCGACTTTATTTAAAAACTATAAAGGCCAACAGGATGCGAGTCACGCATATTTACGTATTAAATCGGCATGGAAACTCTCGCCTCGTCAACTGGCTGGCTTAGTTGCATTGTCAAAATGGCGCGAAAATACCGCGCAATCTCGGGATTTGCCTCGTAATCAAGTTTTGAAAGAAAGCGCAGTATTTCAGCTGGCGCAATTGATGCCAAAGCATATGTCTCAGTTGCGTGACATCGAAGGTTTTAGTGACCGCGTTATACGTCGTGATGGCCATAACATCATGGATATATTATCCAGTGCGGAATCCTTGAGTGAAGATGCCTTGCCGACTGTGTTAGCTAAGCCTCTTAATAAAACTGAACAAGAAGAGTTGAAACAAATTCGAGCATGTGTTCGAGAATTCGCGGGTGAGAATTCGATTTCGCCGGAGATTCTATTGAAAAAGAAGATCTATGAACATATGGTTCGGTATGGCTACAGTAATGGGCCTGAGACCGATTCTAATGATGAGGGTTACCAGCTTCAAGGCTGGCGTTTACCTTTCCTCGATGCACCCTTAAAAGAATATTTTTCTAAACTATGAAAACAATCGTTGATATCTATCGCAGTAAAAGTAAAGAAGGGTTTTATCTCTACCTAAAAAATGGTGTGGCGGTGACTACGATTCCTGAGGTTTTACAGCAACGTTTTGGTCGTGCAGAAAAATCTATGACAATGCTATTAACGGCGGATAAAAAGTTAGCTAATGCAAAAACAGAAAAGGTTTTAGCTGAACTCGAATCTAAAGGCTTTTATTTGCAGGTTCCTCCGTTAATCGGCGTTAAGAAACCTGAGGATGGCGAATAATGTCGAAAGCTTTCTGGAAAGAAAAAACGCTAGAACAAATGAATGACAGTGAATGGGAGTCACTTTGCGACGGTTGCGCTTTATGTTGCCTCGTTAAACTTGAAGATGAAGATAGTGGTGATATTGCCTATACCGACGTCGTCTGCAAGTACCTTAATATGGATGATTGCAGTTGCACAGATTACAAAAATCGCAGTGTTAATGTTCCAGAATGCGTCAGTTTAAACTTAGAGCGTATCCAAAACTTTCACTGGTTACCCGAAACATGTGCGTATAGATTGGTTTCTCAGGGTGATGATCTTCCCGCTTGGCACCACTTAATAACCGGCGAGAAAGCGACGGTTCATGTTTACGGTCCTTCAGTAAAAGATAGGGCGATAGTCGAAACGCAAGTTCACCCAGATGAGCTGCAAGATCGAGTGTTATTTTGGGTTGACCCAAAAGAATAAAACTATTGGCATCTTAAGGATTTGGCGCTTTATTCTAGTGCTATTGCCTATTTGTGAGTATGGAATAAATGCACGGTATGGTTGGCAGGTCGAGGCCATATTGTCGTAATGTAATTTTGATTACATGACTTTAGTTGTGTAGTTTTAGTTATATGGTTTTAGTTATATGGTTTTGGTTAGGTATAGGGTAGCGCTATGGCAGCAAATGAGTATTACTGGGGCTGGATACTGTATGTATTCGGAGCATCTATTGTTTATGCCGTTGGGTGGCGATGGACATATAAGTTGCCTTGGCGGGAACTGGCTAGCGTGCTTCGGATTATTGCCGCGGTTATTTTATATCTACCATGGTACACCAATGGCGAGGGAGGGGAGTTATCGCCAGCTTGGATGATCTGTTTCGGCGACGCCTTTACGCGTGGTGCTGATGTGGCTTGGAAGTCCGCTATAGTGATCTTGTCGGCCATGTCGATTGCTCTAACAGTGGCGACTTTAACCTATCTAGGTTTGTGGTATAAAAATAAGCCGGTAAAAAAGAGCTCTCGAGCTTAGCTAAACTACGCAATAAGCGCGAAGTGCTGCTATAAATATAAGGAGTAGCTTTTTTATTATCTGGAATTCTATGCCCTTGAGTCACAAAACCAGCTTCGTATATCCCTTACTAATTACGATAGCCTTGTTTGGCTTATGCGGTAATGCTTGGTCGGCCTCACAAAAAGCCACTTCGACTGACGTTCGTCTTGTTATAGACGTCTCTGGCAGTATGAAAAAAAATGATCCCAATAACTTGCGTCAACCTTCTGTAGACCTTCTTTTACAGCTTTTACCCACAGATAGTCGAGCCGGTATTTGGACATTTGGTAAGTGGGTGAATATGCTTGTTCGTCATCAAAAGGTAAGTGATGCCTGGCGAAACGATGCTTTGGCCAATGTATCACAAATCAATTCTGTTGGTTTATTCACTAACATCGGGTTAGCCTTAGAGAAAGCCGCCTTCGATATTCGTGAAACTGACCCCAATACCGTCAAAAATATCATTCTACTTACAGATGGTGTTGTCGATATTGATAAACAAAGCGACGTAAATCAGCGCGAATGGCGTCGAATAGTTGACGAGGTTTTACCTAAACTTAACCGTGCCGGATATCGTGTCCATACTATTGCTCTATCGGAGAATGCCGATCGAGACTTATTGGACAAGATTGCACTTGCGACCGACGGCGTTTCAGAGTTGGCGCAAGATGCAAATGCCCTAATGAAAGTGTTTTTAAAGGCCTTCGATGCATCTGCGCCTGCTGAGCAAGTACCGATATCTGATGATGGCTTTTTTATCGATTCTAGTGTTAAAGAATTCACGGCATTAATCTTTCGCCAAAACAGTGGTGAAAACAGCGAGTTAATCGGTCCGAGCTCAAAAATGTGGACAGCTCAGACGGCCATGGATAATGTTCGTTGGTATAGGACGTCTCAATACGATTTAATTACTGTTAGTAATCCCGAGGAAGGCCAGTGGGCGATAGATGCGCTCATGGAGCCTGATAGTCGTATAACGGTCGTTAGTAATTTAAACCTCCAGGTTAACACCTTGCCTAACAATCGTTTAGTTGGGAGTTTTGAAGACCTCCGTTTGCAGTTGATTGAAGACGGAAAAACTATTACTAGCCGAGAGTTTTTGTCGATTATTGACATCGAAGCAAAAGTTGAGGCAGGTGATACTACAAATTCGCTGCAAGAGCAGTGGCGTGAATCGCTGAGTGACGGGGCTCTTCCGCGTGATGGTCTTTATGTCGCGGCGTTACCAAAATTCGCGAAAGCCGGTATCTACCAAGTATCTGTTGATGTTAATGGTAAAACCTTCCGGCGTGAATACAAACATCAAATAACCATACGTCAGCCGTTCAAAGCCAATATCCGAGATACTGAAGTTGATGGGAAGCTCCATTATATTTTGGCGGTGAACGCTTTTCAGTCGGGCATTGATTTCGATAAGACTCAGGTCGTAGCGAGTATCAAGACGCCTTCGGGTCGAAACCTTGTTCGTCCGCTCTCAGATTCGGGTAAAGATGCTTGGCAGGCGGATATCACACCGATCGAGACTGGCTTGTATAGTGTGAATGTTTTAGTTAAGGGTTCAAGTAGTGATGCAGGTAATTTTGCCTATGAGCTACCCGTGTTAAATTTTGATTACGACCCAGGTGTCGGGTTACAAGAAGAGGATATTAAAAATTTCTCTACGGAAATTGTTGAGCCTGAAGCTTCAAAACCTGAAATCCCTAAGGTAGATCCTAATCCAAGCAGCAAGCCGACTCCAAAACCCACCTCAACAGCTGCTCCAGTTCAAGAAGAACCTGTTAGTGAAGGCGAAGCTTTGCCCGGTTGGGTAACCGGCGTTGCGCTTGGTCTTGGGAATCTTCTCTTGGCTGTTGTTGGTTTTATTGTGTATAAAAAAATAATGCGCAAAGAGGATACTCATGTCAACTTTGATGATATCGAGGAGGAGGTTGAAACTGAGGCAGCAAGTGAGTCATCGAAAGCTACAGAAGAGCTTGCTGAAGAAGAAGAGGAGGAACCTCCGATGGAAGATCTTGACCCGGAAACTGATGTTCCGATGCTTGATCCTGACGAAGAAGTTGAAGAAGTTGAAGAAGTTGAAGAAGTTGAAGAAGTTGAAGAAGTTGAAGAGCCGCCGATGCTTAAAGGCGATTTTGATGTAAGCATGGAGGAAGCTGATTCAGTGATGGATATCGGAATGGGGTCTGATATGGTGGATGTCGGCTTAATGGATGATCTGGATGCAATGGCTGTAGAGCCTGAAGCTGAAGCCGAGCCGGAGGTCGAAATGCCGTTTGATATTGATGAAGACGAAAGTGAAACTGAAGAGGAGTCGGCAGCCGAAACAACTGACGACGACGATATGGTTGAGGCTATGTTGAAGGCGCAGGGCTTGGATTTGGCTGACGATGAGCTAGACGATGCTATCTCGTCACTAATTGATGACCTAGAAGATGATGACTAGTTCGATGAGTGTTCGAAGGGACTCTCGTTCACTGACATGGCATATCTAGTACTTGTTGATAAATAGAGATCTACAGTGGAGAAGTTTAAGCGGCTATCTTGGCTCTGCCTGATGGTTTTTTTGTAAAAAGTAAACGCCGATACTTAGCGGCGAAAACCTGATTAAATATCATTTCCCGTCGCAACAAGCCATTTATGGATAGGTGCTCACTAGCAAGCAATAGTTGATCAATCTTTTATGCACGTAATCTTTTCGTCCATTGTGCAAATTGAAATCGGTGTGTATTGAAACTCTTCAAATTCTTCTTTTTGTACAATTTTATTTAATGTATGAATAGCTTGTCGACCCATTTCGTAAGGCGATTGGCTGATATTTACGTCCGTTAATCCTTCTTCTAGTAAGCGTAATTGGAAGTAGAGCGCGTCCGCGAAAATTAGACTAACGTTGTGTTTTCGACGCTTCTTCTGATATGGAGTTATAGCTTCGTCATAACTATTCGGAAAAAACTGAGCCCAGCCACCAAAAGATACAATCGCGTCAATATCTTGAATATCTCGAGATATGACAAGTGACAGCTGGTTGAGGGCAATTTCAGGGTCTTCATAACTATAAAGTGGGCAGCGGCCATGTTCGAACCACCGATTAACTCCGATCAGTTTTTTTCCTGGCGCGCGAGTGCCTTCATCGCCTGAAAGCTCTGCGCGAAAGCCTTTGAGGCGAGACATTAGATTTGGGCTATCTGGTCGACCGGTTTGTAAGCAGACAGTTGCGCCATTCGGATGAAGTTTTTTTAACGCTTTTGCGAAAAGGCGGCCATAGCTTTCGTTGTTGGTGCCTACGTAGGCCAAACGAAGACCTTGATAAATTTTTCGAGCGGGGATGTTTAGGTCAGAATCGAAAGTAATAATGGGAATGCCCATCTCCTTTGCCATTTGCAAACTATTCTCGGCAAGATAGCTGGATTGAATAACGGATAGCGCAATACCATCAACGCCAGAATTCAATACATGTCGAATTAATCTATCTTGTTCGATAACATCGTTATGCTGTGGTGAGTGAAACTCACATAGAACATTGTCGAGCTCTAGTTCGGCTTCTTTGCAGCCCAAATGGGCACGTGTGAAGAATTGTCTTTGGTCTTTCCCTATTAATGCAAACCGGTAGTGTTTTACCTCAATAATTTCCTGTTCGGCAAAGCTCAGGCCAGAAAGTACTGTGGCGCATAATCCTAATACCTGTAGTGTACCGACGGTCCATTTCATTTTTGAGATCATAATCGATTCTATTTGTCGCTATTGTCTTCGTGACTATCACTATCACTATCACTATCACTATCACTATCACTATCATCGGCAACGTTTTTATCGGCATAGCGACTTTCAACATAGCTTACGGCCTCGTTTACCGCGTGAACGACGCTATCGACCATCTTGTCTAATTCGTTTGGGCTAAGAAAAAACGTCATATCTACGTCGTGCCTTACATAACGGTTAGGAAGGCGATTAAGAGCCACACATGCCGCGTCGGCTAAAAAATCATCGTCACTTTGTGCGCGGTCACTGGACCGTAATAATTGTTCAATTACCATTTGTTCATAATAATTATGGATAGAGTCTCTTGCGGATGAAGATTCGTAACGTCGACGACCAACACTTAATAGCATAGGGCAGCCCTCCAAGGGTGGCAGCATAGATTATGTTGGCTTAAGTTTAGCTGGCTTTTAACTTATTGCTTGTTGCGAATTAGGTTTCTAATGATAAACCTTGAGGGGTGTAAATAGGGGTATAGAGTTCTGCGTATAGGCAAAAAGTCTCCACAGATCATATCCGCTAGGATTTGCGCGCAAATAGGGCTGTACGCTAGGCCCCGGGAACCCATTCCGACAATACAATATAGGTCATCGTGGTATGTGCATAGTTCACTTTGTTGACGGTGTGCTTTTTTGGATAAATAGGAAAAGCAGTTTTTAATATCGTTAACTTTGGCTATTGGACCTACAATTGGAAAATAATCACGCGTCGTACACCGAAATCCTACGCGACCATCGGTTATATGTTGCGGATTCAAGTTGGATTTGGCGTCTAACATTTTATCTAGATTTTGAATGTTTTCTGTATTGTCCGCAGAATTAAGTTCTGTTGATTGGGTGTTTAAATTGAAGCTTGCACCAAGACATTGGATATCTTCAGCTAAGCTATACGGTGCAATATAAGCATAACTACAAAGTACCTTTGTTAGTTTCTGTAGATCGTGTTCACTTGTACCTTTACACGCAGGCTTGCAGTCTAAATGGCTGACTTGGCCGCGAATGGAGTTAAGGGGTAAATGGGCCGTTTGTTCAAACTTTAAAGCGTCATAGGCATTGGCGATTATGCAATATCGCGCACGATCTACTATGTTGTTGTTTTTATCTAATATCGACCAAATATTGTCGCCTCTAAATATTTTTTCAATAGGACATTGTGTCACTACATCGATGTTTGGGTGACTTAATAATTCGCGGCACGCTTTCGATGGATTCAGCCAACCAGATTTTTTGAGTAATAAAGCATCGTTTGCCAGTGCTAGGCCGCATGTTTCTTTTGTTTTAGATTTATCTATCCATGTATAAGGACTGTTTTTATCTGTGTAATGCTCACTAAGTGCTTTTAGTCGACCTATATCTTTTTCATTTTTGGCAATATGCAATACACCACAAGGGCTGCCGGTAGTATTGTAAAGCTGATTTGTACTGTAAAAATGATCGGCATAGTTTTGTGCAATAAAGTTGAATTCACTTAATGCATCGGCACTGGTTGCGGGTTTTGTATAGACAACGCCTTGACGATTGCCCGATCCACCTTGCGCGATTTCTCCTCGTTCGTAGACTCTTATACGCAGTCCTTTTTTTGCGAGTGCATTGGCTGTCTGTGCGCCAGAAATTCCAGCACCAATAATTATCGCGTCAATATCTAAGGTGTTAATAACTGTCGTGTTAATACCTATTGTAGTGATGCCTGATGTAGTAACACCTAATTTGGTAATGCCTAGATTAACGGTACTGTCAACGGCGAGTTCATTAAGGTGCTGTTTAATTGTCTCGTTATTAGTTGAATCAGTACTTATTGTCTTATTAGTGTTTTTCTCATTATTAGACATCACACTATCGTGCGATGTCGCTTTTAAAAACCAACTGTCTCTATGAAGTGTGATTCCCTGAGTTAATAAGGCATTTAAAACTTTGGCGTTCAATTCGTTTAAACGAATTGTTTTGAATGAGGATTGGCTGAACTCAATATTCATGGATTTTTTATTGATTTTATCCTCTGTAAATTCTGTAAAAAATCTATTAAGAGGTTCAGGAATGCTTAAAATGCTATTGCTTGTAGAAAGTGAAATCAGAGCGCGTGTTAAATCTTTATTCCAGTGCGGAGTCGACGTGTCACTGAATTGATTACAGAACCAAGAATCTACGTGGATTTTCTTTCCTCCGAAGCTGGCGTTTTTAGGAGGGTTTTTGTCATCGTGGGTGCGATATTGTATTAGTTCAGATAATTCTTCAAAGGCTTGATCGATAGGACCAAAATATAGCGATAATGTAATACTCTTGTGTTTTTTTACACTGTTTGAGCTTAAACGAATACGATGTAAGCCGTTAGCGGGCTGTGATGGGTATTGTGCGATAAAAGTTTCAGATAAAGACTCTAATTCTGGCCATTGCGTCAACGTTAACTTTAAGTCCTTTAAACTTAATGGCTGAGCTTCTACGGCTATATAATGGAGCTCGTTGAAGCATGGGTTATTACAGTTGTTCCATAGGTTCCACGTATTTAATAGGTTAACTCCTGTACCAAGACTTGTTTCAAATAGTGTAAAGGTTGTACAACTCGAATGAAGGTTTTGGGCTTGCGTCCAGCGATTTAGAAAGTCGTGGCTTTCAATGAGGCACTTGCGTGATTCTACGTACTCGGGTTTTGGTGAGTAGTAAAATGGGTTGAGGTTTTTGGATGCGAGCTCGCCATGCGGGTTTATCGAAATCTCAGATAGCCGGGTAAGAGTATGACTATTAAATATTTTCACATATAACCTCAGTTTTACTGTTTATATTCGAAAGCCCGAAAGCCCGAAAGCCCAAATCCCAAATCCCAAATCCCAAAAGTCTAGATGGATAGTCGAACGACTTTGGTAAGTAAATCAACACAAGAGCCTTTATTGAGGGTGGACTCCGTCGCGAAGAATGGCATTGTTAACGTTCTTGTTGTGGGCCAAGGCCAGAATCTACTCCGTCAGTGCAAGGTAAGTTTTGGGTGTAATTTTGAGCCCCTCATGATTTTACTTTCGACAGGTTTCGCATGCCGACAAGGATGCCGGCGCGTAGAATAATACACGAGTCTATTACGAAGAGAGCATTTGGACCTGATCAGAGGGGCATCAGTTTGAACTCTTTAAGTATGTCGGTACACCATAGCCGTATTCGTTCGTCACTCAATTCACATTCATTTTCTTCATCGAGGGCAAGGCCCATAAAAAATTGCTTGTCCTCTGTGAGTGCTTTTGACTCTTCGAACGTGTAGGCCGCACTTGGCCAATAGCCGCATACTTTTGCGCCACAAATTATGACTTGATCGTGCAGGTACCCAAGGGCATCCTGAAACCACTGGGGATATCCAATTTGATCCCCCATACCGAAGAGGGCAATAGTTGCGTGAGATAAGTCTTGCGTACAGAGTTCATCCCAAATATTCTCCCAGTCTTCTTGGAGTTCGCCATAATCCCATGTTGGAATACCCATAATTATGGATGAATACTCCTGTACTAACGACAGTTCGCAATCGGCAATGTTGTGTAGGTCAACGAATGATTCTCCTATGGAGGATTGAATTTTTTCGGCGGCCATTTCCGTATAACATGTAGAGCTACCGTAAAAAATAGCAATTGGAGCTCGCTGTGGAGTATTCATAAGTATAGTCGTATAGTATTTGTCGTTAGGTCGAGCGCGTATGGTAGTGCCATCACGCGTAAGGGTAAATCGAAAACTTGTATTTTAATTTCTTGAGAGGCATATTTTGGTCGCCAAAATCCAGCAATCATCGGTGTTTAAGTCCGGTATTTATCGTCATTATAAAGGCTACGAATATTTAGCTTATGCCGTTGCGCAACATTCAGAAACCGAAGAGGCTCTGGTTGTCTACCGTTGTTTATACGGCGATCGTAGTTTATGGGTGCGACCATTAGCAATGTTTAATGAGACAGTTGAGCGCGATGGCGAGGTACTGCCTAGGTTTGAATTGGTTAAAGCCATTGATAAGCCTGAGTTTTATCAATGAGTGGAGTCTCGCTGCACGTTGATAGTGGTCAGGCTGAACTGGATAGGAGTTTTATGCAGCAGGCTCTATTACTTGCTGAAAAGGCCGCGCTTGCACAGGAGGTTCCCGTTGGGGCGGTGCTCGTAATGGCTGGGGAAGTCGTTGGTAGTGGCTGGAATCAACCTATTAGTCAATGTGATCCGAGTGCTCATGCCGAAATAATGGCTATTCGCGCGGCTGCGCAATCACAGTCTAACTACCGCTTACCCAATTCAACGCTTTACGTCACTATCGAGCCTTGCGCTATGTGTCTAGGCGCTATCGTTCACGCAAGAGTGTCACGAATTGTTTTTGGGGCGCTGGAGCCAAAGTCGGGTGTGTTAGTGAGTAATACAGGTCTGATCGACGATGACTGTTTTAATCATTATTTTGAATACGAGGAGGGTGTATGTGCTTCTGAGTGCTCGGCCGTAATATCAACATTTTTTAAGCAGCGGCGCGAACTTAAGGCTCGTCTGAAGGCCCAGCTATAGTTTTCACGGCATCGGTAACGACAGGGCTAAGCTCTAGGTAGCCCGCTTCGGCTTGCTCATCTAACGCAGCGACAAGTTCCATCATTTCCTTCTCGTGCCAGGTAATTATTGAATAGTAATTACGAATATTTTGCACGTAATGAACAGCCTCCCAGCCTCGCGCATAACCATGTTTTGTGAATTTATAATATTTTCGTTTTGATAGAAGCAATAAGTCTTCACGCACATCACTCCATTTGTCTGGATCGCCGCCGCGGTGTTGTGTCAGTTTGCGGGCATCTTCTACGTGGCCAAAACCTTGGTTGTAGGCGGCTAACGCGAACCAAGTTCGATCAGGTTCGGCAATTCGACTGGGAATACGCGAGTGTGATTTTTTGAAGTATTTTGCGCCACCAAAAATAGATTGAGTTGCGTCTAATCGATTGGTGACGCCCATTTCTTTAGCTGTCGGAAGCGTTAGCATCATAAACCCTTTAACTCCCGTACGGGAGACGGCTTTTGGGTTCCAGTGGGATTCTTGATAGCTAATTGCGGCGAGTAAATTCCAGTCCAAAATGTGTTTTTCGGCCGCACTCTTAAGTTTATCGCTCCATTTTGGGAGGCGACTCTCCAATCGATGCGCAAATAATAGTGAATCACTATAATTTAGCTCGCCTGCGTGGCCATAGTATATTTCACGCATATGCGCGAGTTTTCCACTTTCCGTATAGTCTTCAAAAAATTTCATCGCCAATTTATATAAACTTGTGTCTTGGCTGATTGGAAAAGCCCATGCGAGCTGCTCAACTGGACTTATATCGAATGCAACTCGCGCTTTCGGGTACAGAGTATTGTTTATTTCGTAGGAATTTGAATCGACAATCGTGAAGTCTATTTCACCCAGGTGGACTTGCTCTAGCAATTCAACCATTTCTAAATCAAAGACTTCCTCCCACTCTAGTGTTCGATGTTCGCGCCTGAGTTGCCGTAATCGTTCTGCATGTGAGCTATTCGCAATCACAACAATTTTTTTGCCAATTAGATCTATTGGGCTTGTGGGTTTTGGGGAGCCGGCACGGTATATAAGTTGCTGTGTCACTTCTAAATAGGAAGGGCCAAAAAGAACCTTTTGTTGGCGTTTTGGGGTTACTGTTAAGCCTGCAGCCGCGATGTGACCGCGCTTTCCTCCGACACTATCAATAATTTCAGCTAGATCTTCCTCCTCAACTATTTCGAGCGCCACGTTCAGGCTTTCAGCGAAGGCTTCGGTGAGTTGGTACTCAAAGCCAGTTAAGCCATCAGGGCCCTCATAATAGGTTGTGGGGCCGTTTCGTGAAATTACGCGAAGGGTACCGCCGTTCAACACTTCTTCCAATATCGTTGGCGGGCGCGATGATTGCAGGTATACAAAACTCAAACACAGCATTCCTAGCTTGGAAGCGCCTGTTAAGGCGCTTCCAAGCTTATAAGCTATGGTGTGTAGGCGAGTTTCGGGCATATAAATTAGATTCTCTTATCAATTAGCGTCTTGTGTTTTTGCGCGCGTTTAAATAGGTATATTTGCACAAACCTTAAACGATTTCATCTTCAGCGGAAAAATCGCTTTTTTATGCTTTTATTCGCTCAGATTCTGCTGATTGCACGCGCTAATTCAAGTACAATTTGCACCTTTCGACATCTTATTCTTAATCGTATATAAATCGCACGGATTGTATGCGAAACCACTACAGGGCAACCAATGCTGATTCACCGAGGCTCCGCCGCTCTTTCTGAATTTCGAATTCAAAAGCTTATTGAAAAAATCCGTTCTGCTGGATTGAGTATAGAAGGTTTATGCGCTGAATATGTGCACTTTATTAAAGTCAGCAGTGAATTGAGCGATGAAGAGCATTCAACTCTCACGCAATTGCTTAGCTACGGGCCGAAATCGGTTGAATTAAAACTTAGCAATGAACGTGAAATTATCGCTATTCCCCGTCAAGGAACGATCTCTCCTTGGTCTTCAAAAGCCAGTGAGATCGCTAAAAACGCAGGCTTGAATAAGATTGAGCGAATAGAGCGCGGTATTCGCTATAGTGTAAAAGGTGAAGATGCATCGCAACTAGATGCACTAAGCGCCATGTTACATGATCGTATGGTAGAAACGGCACTGCTCGATATTGCGAAAGCTGAAATACTATTCAGTCAGCATCAACCGGAAACCTACACCACGGTACCGGTATTGTCGGAAGGGCGCGAAGCCTTAATTAAGGCAAATACCGGTTTGGGCTTGGCGTTAGCTGATGATGAAATTGACTATTTAAATCAAAGCTTTATCGACCTAAAACGTGATCCCAGCGATATCGAATTAATGATGTTTGCTCAGGCAAACTCAGAACATTGTCGACACAAAATATTTAACGCCAGCTGGACACTCGACGGCAAAAAGCTAGAGAACTCTTTGTTCGGCATGATTCGCAATACCTATAAGCTAGCAGGGGATAATGTTCTGTCGGCCTATGAGGATAACGCCGCGGTTATTAGCGGAACAAAAGCTGGGCGCTTTTACCCTAATCCCGAGTCTATGCAGTATGCTTATCATCAAGAAGATATTCATATTCTTATGAAAGTGGAGACCCATAATCATCCGACGGCCATTGCGCCGTTTCCTGGAGCCGGTACCGGTTCTGGTGGCGAAATCCGTGATGAAGGGGCCGTAGGTAAGGGTTCGAAGCCGAAAGTTGGCTTAACCGGTTTTACCGTATCTAACTTAAATATTCCTGGGTATATCCAACCCTGGGAAAAAGATTACGGTAAACCTGGCCGTATTGTAAACGCATTAGACATCATGATTGATGGCCCGCTAGGCGGAGCGGCGTTTAACAATGAATTTGGTCGTCCGAATATTTGTGGGTATTTTCGTACTTTCGAAGACGACTTTGACGGCGAACATTGGGGCTACCACAAGCCTATTATGATTGCCGGTGGTTACGGCAACATCAAACAAGAGCATATCGATCAACACCCGTTCTCCGCAGGGCATAAACTTGTTGTTATTGGTGGACCGGCGATGCTGATTGGTTTGGGCGGTGGTGCAGCATCGTCGATGACCTCAGGATCTTCATCGGAAGATCTGGATTTTGCATCGGTTCAACGTCAAAACCCTGAGATGCAGCGTCGTTGCCAGGAGGCAATTGATAGATGCTGGCAATATGGCGAAAATAACCCTATATCGTTTATTCATGATGTTGGTGCGGGTGGACTATCAAACGCTTTTCCTGAGCTTGCAAAAGATGGTGGTTGTGGTGCGAATTTTGAAATACGCAATATCCCCAACGATGAGCCCGGTATGGCGCCATTAGAAATCTGGTGTAATGAATCGCAAGAACGCTATGTAATGGCCGTTTCTGATGAAAACTTAGCGCGATTTGAAGAAATCTGTCAACGTGAACGTTGTCCATATGCCGTTGTTGGTGAAGCGCTAAGCGAACAAGTTCTTAAATTAAATGACAGCTTATTTGATGCCTGTCCAATCGATTTGCCGATGAATGTATTGTTCGGTAAAGCGCCAAAAATGCACAGAGAAGCAACTACAAGAACATACAAAACAGAGACTTTTGATGCGACGGCCGTTGAATTTAAATCGGCGGCAGAGCGTGTTATTCAGCATCCTGCAGTTGCCAGTAAAATGTTTCTAATCACCATTGGCGATCGTTCTGTTACCGGTCAGGTTGTCCGGGATCAACTTGTTGGCCCTTGGCAAGTTCCAGTGGCAGATTGTGCTGTTACCACGGTTAGTTATGATACCTATGCCGGCGAGTCGATGAGTATGGGAGAGCGTACACCTCTTGCTCTCGTTAACGCGCCTGCATCAGGTCGCATGGCAATAGCCGAAGCCATAACTAACATAGCTGCGAGCAATATTGCTCAGTTACGCGATGTTAAATTATCCGCTAACTGGATGTGCGCTTCTGGGCACCCAGGAGAAGATGAAAAGCTCTATCGTACTGTAGAAGCTGTCGGTATGGAGCTTTGTCCAGAATTAGGGATAACCATTCCGGTTGGTAAAGACTCTATGTCTATGCGAACCGCGTGGAATGAAGGCGATGGCGATAAATCTGTGACATCACCACTATCGTTGGTGATTACCGCTTTTGCTCCCGTAAAAGATGTGCGTTTAACCCTAACGCCGCAGCTAAAGCTTGATAAGGGCGATTCTTCGCTAGTATTTATTGATTTGGCAAACGGTAAAAACCGAATGGCTGCGTCTATTTATGCGCAAACGCAAAACGCAATGGGTGATGAAACGCCGGATCTAGAGAGTGCTGCGGTATTGAAATCATTCTTCGATTTTACCCAAGCGGCTATGGAGAAACGTTTATTGCTTGCTTATCACGACAGATCGGACGGGGGGTTATTTACAACTATCGCTGAAATGTGTTTTGCGGGTCGTTGCGGAGCTGATATTCAAATCGAACCATTGGGCGAAAATAGTGCGCATGAGATTTTGCTTAATGAAGAGCTAGGTGCTGTTGTTCAAGTTAGCAATAGCAGCTTACAGGCCTTGCGCGTTCTTGCGGAGGCTGCAGGGCTTGGTGACTTTTTACATGTGATTGGCACGGTACATAGTGACGAGAATATAGAGATTCGCCAAGGTGAAAACGTTATCTATGAATCATCTCGTGCGTCTTTGCAGGAACTCTGGAGCTTAACAAGTTTTAACGTTCAATCATTGCGAGATAACCCGATATGCGCTCAGCAAGAGTTCGACCGAATTCGCCATAATGATCCAGGTTTGAATGTAAATTTACGCTACGACCCATCCGAAGATGTTGCGGCACCGTATGTTTTGAAAGGAGAAAAGCCCAAAATTGCCGTTTTGCGAGAACAGGGTGTAAACGGCCAAGTAGAAATGGCGGCTGCATTTGATCGTGCTGGATTTACAGCGGTTGATGTACATATGAGTGACATCCTCGAAGGTAGATTTAGTTTAGAGAGCGTTAAAGGTTTTGCCGCTTGTGGTGGTTTTTCTTACGGTGACGTTTTGGGTGCAGGAGAAGGCTGGGCCAAAACAATATTATTTAACCCTAAGGCTCGTCAAGAGTTTGAAACCTTCTTCCACCGAACCGATACCTTTGGTTTAGGTGTGTGTAATGGGTGTCAAATGATGTCGAACATAAAATCATTGATTCCTGGTGCAGAGCACTGGCCTCGTTTTGTTCGAAACCTCTCAGAACAGTATGAAGCGCGATTTGCTTTGGTGAAAATAGAAGAGAGTCCGTCAATTTTATTAAAAGGTATGGCCGGCTCACACCTACCTGTTGCTGTTGCGCATGGCGAAGGTTTAGCTGAGTATCGTTCAGATGCGCATCTAAGCGACGTTCAAGGTTCTGGAACTGTTGCGCTGCGATATTTGAATAACGATTTGAGCACAGCCGAACACTACCCAGCGAACCCCAACGGCTCTCCCGATGGTATAACCAGTGTTTGTAGTGATGATGGTCGTTTTACAATAATGATGCCCCATCCGGAACGTGTATTTAGAACTGTTTCTAACTCATGGCACCCAGAAGAGTGGGGTGAAGATAGTGGTTGGGTACGAATGTTCCGTAACGCGCGAGTATTTGTGTCGTAAAGATTGTTTTTAAGAGGCTCTCTTGGCTATGGGGGGCTTGATGTATATCTGGGTGAGAACATGATTAGAGTAAAGTTTCTTGGAGTTGGCGATGCATCTCAGCAAGGCCTGGGGCACGCGTCTATTGTTCTCGAAACTTTGTATGGCTCACCCGGCGCCCAGCGAATGCTTGTTGATTGTGGTCCCGGTGTTATAGATAGCTTTATTGCAGAGTATGATTGCTTGCCTGATGCTGTCTTTATTACTCATTGTCATTTAGATCATATTGCTGATTTTGAAAAACTTTTTATTAAAAGTTGGTTTCATAAACCAAAACAACATCGGCCAAAAATATTTGTCCCGATAACTATAGTCGAATTACTCCATAGTCGCGTCGGTTCGTACCCCGAAGCTTTAGCTGAGGGGGGCGTTAATTTTTGGGATGCTTTTCAATTAATCCCCGTGCAAGATAGTTTTCAATTCCATGATCTATGTTATCAAATATTTCCTGCACGTCATCATGGTCTGAACTCAGCTTACTCTCTCTATCTTAATGACTGTTTTTTTTACAGCGGAGATACACGACCCGTGCCGGAAGTTATAGAGCATAAGCTTGATGAAAAATGTACGATTTTTCACGACTGTAGTGTTCTAGGTAATCCGTCACATACCGGTATTGATGACTTGATTCGTGAATACACTCCAAAAACCTTACAGCGTTTATATGCTTATCATTATCATGACGCCAGTGAGGGGCCAAGGTTTATTGAAAGAGGCATTAAAATCGTAGAGCCTATGAGTACCTTTGAGTTTTTGTTACCGAAAAAGTATCAATAATGTCTGAGTTGTTTAATTCTAGACCGTATAAAATTGTAGGGCATCGAGGTTTGATGGGTCTGTTCCCCGAAAACACCTCCCTTGGATGTATCGCCGCGATTAAAGGCGGTGCTGATGCGATTGAAATAGATGTCCAGCTAAGTTCTGACGGCCGAGTGTTTGTTGTGCATGATACAAATCTGCTTCGAACAGGGTCTGTTGATTGTGATGTTCTATTAAGTGAAAGCAATAAAATCCTCAATCATCAAGTTGGCGATATTGATAGATTTGGTGCCGATTTTAGTGACTGTCAAATAGAAACGTTAGAAGGTTTGTGCGAAAAAATTGAACCATTAATGGCCGGCAAACAAATATTTATAGAGATTAAAACGCAATCAATATTGGCCTTCGGCGCTCCTTACGTATTAGATAAAATCGAATCGGAATCTAGAGTGCTAGGAAATCGACGAGTTTTCATTTCTTTTAGTAAGACCGTATTAAGGTTGGCTCAGTTACGCGGTTACGCTATTGGTTATATCGTAAATACTTACGACGAAAAGACGCAGGAATATGCAAAAAGCATTCAGCCTGATTATATCATTGGTGATATTTTAAAATTACCCGAAAGTGGAAAGTTCGATGGCCCTTGGCGTTGGTTTGTCTACGACGTTGTTGATAAAGAGGTTGCAGAGAAATTGTTTGAGAGGGGATGTAGTTATATTGAATCTAAGGATTTTTCAGCGCTACTCTTGTAATCCGTAATCCGTAATCCGTAATCCTTAGTTCTTAATGTATTTTTTTTTGTTTGCTTAATGCATTTTGAGCGATTCCCATTGCGCCAAATATTCCAATAAATGGAACGAAATCGGATAGTATGACATTCCCTTGGGATATGTATGAAATTCCAGTTGCTAAAAAAGCAGCTGCCGTCAGTAGGCCTGAATAGCTTATGGCTAATGGTGTTCTTCCGTTTTTTACGCCTACAAAACCGTGACGGCTTACAATGGTATAAAGTAGACCCGCAATTGCTATGCAGAGCATCATGGCAGCCGCTTCCAATTGCCCAAGAATCTGGTTGAATTTATCTAAATTTAATAGTTGAGCGATCAGGCCGAGATAGAAATATGAATAAATTCCAATAAAACACCGGTTAATTATTGTTTTCGTTGAAATTAGTAGTGTTGATGATGCAATGGATAGGAGTGAACATATAAAGTATGGGATGAACCAGCTGCTGGCTTCTTTTGGGTTTTCTAAGTTTCTAATGAGGATTAGAAAAACGACTAATGGTAGCGTTTCGGCAATCTTAAAGATAACGATATTCGGGATGACTTTCATTTCCGTATATTACGCTTTCATTAGCTGCTTCTTTTTTCATGCTAATGTCGAATAAGTTGTAATCGAAATTTTTTTGGTTAAAATCTTTAAGTAGTAAGCTGTTAACAGTAAGTTATGACCAGTAATCAATAGGAGCCTGGTGAATTATCGCTTGAAGAATATCGCTACGTGTTACGATTCCTAGTATTTCTCCTGATTCTGATAGTATAGGCAAGCAGCCGATATTATGCCGCGTCATCGCCTCGGCTAAATCTCGAATTGGAGTACCGGCCTCTGCGGTTAATACCTTTTTTTGATGAATGTCATGTACTAAAGCGACTTTATGCGACCCTGTTTCAGGGGTGTTTTTAAAGGCACCTAATATATCCCTATCCGAGATAATCCCGACGAGCTTTCCGTTTGTCTGGATGGGGATATGTCGAATTTTTTCATATTCTAAAGTTTCCCAAGCTGATTCAATTGATACATTTGACTCTAGCTGTTTTACTGGCGCGCTCATGATGTCTTGAGCAGAGCTTAATATTCTCCTGCCCTGGTGGGATGTCTGGGGCGTTGAATAGGCAATGTTATTTTTGGTTCTATCTTGATCATTTGTTGATAATCGACGTATTGGCGCCGATTTCGACGTTTTTTGGGTTCCTTGAGGTGGAAATACGGCGTACCAAGGTGTCTGAATTCTAATCCCATTATCATATACATTTAGCATCATGTTCTCGGAGTTTCATTCCATTTATGAGTATAAACTTTTCGCTATAATTGTCACTTGTATTGATTGGTGTATAGGTTGTATAAGTTGTGATTATGTTAATGTGTTGATATTGAGTCATGATAAGCCGAATAATAATGGTTGTGAATATCAAATGAAGATCAATTTTGTCCTACCCGAACTAAGCCTGTCAGGCGGTATTCGAGTAATTGCTATTTACGCCAATATGTTGGCCGCGCGCGGGCACAAGGTGTTTATTGTCTCTTTGCCTGGAAAGTTCGAAGGTTTTTCGGGTAAAATTCGCTATGTGAAACACTGTATTCGAACCCTTGAACTTGCGCCACATCTATTAGTCGAGGCACCAAAGGCTGACTTTTTTGACGAAAACTTAGTAACGCACGTGCCTCTCTCAAGCTATAGAGATGTCATTGATTCCGACTTGCCTGATGCTGATGTATCCATTGCAACTTGGTGGAAAACAGTGGAACCTGTCGTACAATTAAACGAGTCGAAAGGGAAAGAAGTCTATTTTGCACAAGATTATGGCGCTCCAAACCAGCCATTGGAAAAACTCATCCCGACATGGCGTATGCCGTTACATATAATCACTATCTCTCCGTGGCTCCGTCGACTGATTCACGACTGCGTCGATAAAGAAGCCGATTTGGCTATGAATGGTGTTGATCTACTAAAATTCCAGTTTCTATCCAGAGATAAAAATCCCGAGCCTACCGTCGGCTTTGTCTATCGAAGTGCGCCACAAAAAGGTAGTTTACTGATAATTGAGGCGTTAAAGATCGTCAAAGAATCCGTGCCAGATTTGAAAATCGTAGGATTTGGACCGTATCCGCCAAAGGAAGATATAGAGTTAATTCAAGAAGGCTATTTTTCTTGGAATGTGGATGACAATGAAATCAACGGGCTGTATCAAAGTTGCGACGTATGGCTGTTTGCGACCAAAAGAGAAGGTTTTGGGTTACCGATTCTTGAAGCTATGGCATCTGGAACCCCTGTTATTGCAACGCCTGCCGGAGCATCTCCGGATATACTAAATATGGGTGGTGGATGTCTAGTTGACAATAGTGCGAGCTCAATGGCCGAGTCAATAATTAAGCTTTTGAATCTCCCTTCCCATGAGTGGCAGAGCCTGTCTAAAGAAGCCCGTCATATAGCCGAGCAATTCACATGGGAGTCAGCATGTGATCAATTTGAAGCGGGGCTAAATCGAGCACTAGAGAAATAAGTTGTATGCTTAGCGATAAATGTTTTATTGAAATATCGCGCTAGGTATGTCACGGTTTTGTGCGTCAAGATAATAAGAATAGCTTTTTAATGAAGACACAGCGACTTGTTCCAACATACCGTTTTTGGGTATTTCAAATCATTGGCTGGCTAGCTTACGGCATTATGGTCTATATTGCCGTTGTTGCACCTACGACAACAAGTGAAAAGATAGTTTCACAAATCCAAAATTTAAGCATAGAAGTGTGTTCTGGCTTTATGTTGACTTTGTGCCTGCGCTTATTATTTCAATGTGTCTGGTTCTGGCCGATTCGCTCGCGTGTAATTGTTAGTTTAATTTCTGTGGTAACAGTTGCTTTAATTTGGACCGAGTTGAAAATATCGGGTTATCGCTATCTGCGAGACCTAGATATATTTGCAGTATCGTGGGCCGAATTTGGTGCTTGGTATCTCACATCAGTCGGAATAATGCTAGCCTGGTCGAGTCTGTACTATGGTGTACACAATTATTTCTTACTTCTGCAGGCCCAACTTCGCTCTATTCAAGCCGAAAGTGTCGCGAAAGACGCTCAGTTAAAAATGCTGCGTTATCAATTGAATCCGCATTTTATGTTTAATGCGATGAATGCAATTTCAACCTTGGTTTTGAAGTCCGAAAATGAAAAAGCGAATCATGCTATAAACGAGCTGTGTAAACTATTACACCATTCTCTTGACAGTGAACCTACGGCGAAGGTCAGCTTGAATGAAGAGCTTGATACTTTGAATTTATATCTTAGCATTGAAAAAATTCGATTTACTTCGCGATTGGAGATATGCCTCGATGTATCTGAGTCGGTAGGAAATGCGTTAGTTCCGAGTTTTTTATTGCAACCTTTATTTGAGAACTCGATAAAACATGCCGTGGCACCGAGTATAAAAGGTGGGCGAATTTCATTGGTCGTGCTCAAAGTCAATGATCTATTGCTAATTACACTTAAGGATAGCGGGGTAGATTTTGAAGTAAACTCGTCGATTAAAGATGTCGACTTTCTTGTTACGTCAAAAGGCATAGGCTTAAAAAATACACGCGAGCGTTTAAATGTAATGTATCCAGATACGTCACACTTTGAGGCGGGGGTTATAGCTGGAGAAGGTTTTCAGCTTCAAATTTCAATACCGTTCGAGCTAGCGGACGCTTCTGGTTAGTGGGTTTATGATGAAAGAAACTGCTCAATGCGCAGAAACACTAAGAACACTCATCGTCGATGATGAACCTTTGGCAATTGAAGGTCTCAGGCTTCGTTTAAATAAAATCCCGAACATTGAATTAGTGGGGGAGTGTAATAATGGTGATGAAGCTATTTTAATGGCACAAAAAATAAAGCCAGATCTGATCTTTCTCGATCTGGAAATGCCAGGTTTAAGTGGCTTTGAAGTTGTTCAGGCTTTACAGTCTGATGATATGCCTATGGTGGTATTTGTTACGGCTTATCAGGCTCATGCGGTAAAAGCTTTCGAGTTACATGCCGTAGACTACATATTAAAACCGGCTGATTTAGAGCGTTTACAGCACGCGGTTAGTAAGGCGCTTGATAGAAAAATCTCTATGCATCTTAATGCCGACAAACAAAAACTGTTGAAAGCGCTCAGTGACCTATCTAATTCTCCGATAGCTAAGGTTGAGGAATGGTTAGATAGCGATAGTTTATCAAATGGTCTACCTGCAGACTCTATAGCGATAACCAATCCTGGCCATTCCACAATAATCCTACCTGTAAATGATATTCGTTGGATTGACGCTGCAGGTGATTATATGTGCCTTCATACCGCCAGCGAGACACATATATTGCGCACGACCTTAAAAAAACTTGAAGCGTCTCTTAATCCAGTTAATTTTCAGCGCGTACATAAATCGACTATCGTAAATGTTCATTGTATAAAGGAGGTTCGTGCGCAAGGAAACAATGATTGCGTATTAGTGCTATGCGATGATACGACGGTTAAGCTTAGCCGTAACTATCGCGATGCACTCAAACACATTCCCGCATTAGCGCTCTAGCCGTAATTTCGCCAGCATCCCCCTAAAAACCTTTTTATTTTCTAAGTCAACCCCTTTTTGGTTGATTTGCCTTTCACCTTGTCGCACTGCAGTCTCGTGTTGTCGCCTTATGCCGTACCACTTTCTTTATACCGCAGCAGTATTCCCTGTTAACGAAAGTTCATTGTGGACAAATAACATTACGTTGCACACTTTCTAGGCTGGATGAATGGTAAGACTTTTCAAAATGGCTGCCTATACGGTTAAAACTCTATTCGTGTCTGGTTGGTTATCAGTAGTTTTAAAGTTGCACATGTTTGTCTGAAACTGTTTTGGATCTGTTCTAGAGCTGATCTGAAACTAATAAGATTCCTTAATTAGGAAATAATAATGAAAATAAAAAATCCCCTTGGCAGAATGCTTGCGATTGGAACCTTGATCAGTGTAAGTGCAGTATTATCTCAGCCGGCGTTTTCGACGGTATATCAGGCTGAAGATTACGTTTTTTTTGAAGACTCAACACCGGGCAATGCCGGTGCAAGTTACCGCGATGATGATGTTGATATAGAGCTGAGTTCCGATGAGGATGGTGGCCATAACGTTGGCTGGATAGCGAAAGACGAGTGGCTGACATTCGGTGAAGTGATTATACCCAGTACCGGTGAATACATAATAAATGCGCGTGTGGCAAGCCCAAACGACGCTTCGTTTGCTGTAGATCTAAACTCAGGCGAAATCTCCCTCGGTGAAATTTCTATATCAAATACGGGTGACTGGCAAAACTGGGAAACTGTAACAAAAACCGTTCAAATAGAGGCCGGAACGTATAATTTAGGCATTTATGCTTTGTCGGGCGGTTGGAATTTTAACTGGATAGAAGTTGTTGCAAAAGACCCAATTGACCCAATTGACCCAATTGACCCAAAGTTTGGGCGTATTCAGGCGGAAGATTACGACAATTCATTTGACACTACACCCGGGAATGAGGGTGGAGCTCATCGTAGTGATGATGTTGATATCGAAGTAAGTCTTGATGAGGGCGGTGGGTTTAATGTCGGGTGGTTCGAGTCCGATGAATGGCTTAAGTTCAATTCAGTCAATATTGCAAATAGCGGCACCTATAAAGTAAGTGCACGCATAGCAAGTGAATCGGGTGGTTTGTTCTCTCTAGATTTTAACGAAGGCCAGCAGGTTCTTGGGCAGATTACAGTTCCTAGCACGGGTGGTTGGCAAGATTGGGAAACAGTTTCGTTTTCAACCCATATTGATGCTGGCGTTTATGACTTAGGTGTATACGCTTTGAGTTCAGGTTTTAATCTAAATTGGCTTGAGTTCGAAGAGCAGATAACTGATCCGGACCCTGATCCAGAGCTTCCAGGCCTTACGTGGAGCGATGACTTCGATACTATCGATCGCAGTGTTTGGAATTTTGAAGTTGGTGACAATGTAAATAATCATGAACTTCAGTGGTATTCAGGCGAAGATAACGCACATATAGAATTCGATGCTCAAGCAGGCAGTAATGTGCTTGTTTTAGAAGCAAAGAAAGAGCCCGCTGGGACATGTTGGCATGGTGGTAGTTGTGCGTATAGCTCAGCACGACTTAACACTAACGGCACCAAATCCTTTAAATATGGGCGCATTGAAGCGCGCTTGAAACTTCCGAAAGAGCAAGGGATTTGGCCTGCTTTTTGGATGTTAGGTGATGATTTTAACAGCTCTGGCTGGCCTCAAGGTGGTGAAATCGACATCATGGAACATATAAATGACAATAATGTCACCACAGCAGCGCTTCATGGCCCTGGTTATTCCGGTAACACGCCTATTGTTGGAGTATTAGAGCAAAGCCAAGATATTAGTCAAAGCTATCGCACTTATGCAATTGAATGGGATGCCAACGGTATACATTGGTTTGTAGATGATATTAACTTTTACAATATCAGTAAGTCTGAAGTCGAGAACTTTGGCGAGTGGGTTTTCGATCAACCGTTTTGGTTAATTCTAAATGTGGCGGTAGGTGGTGATTTACCGGGTGCACCGGATGCAGATAACTTTAGCACGCAACGTATGTATGTCGATTATATTCGCGTCTATGAAGCTGATGGCGAACCACAAGGCTGCGCTGGATCGACGGCTTATAAAGGACTTGTAAGCTCAATACCAGGCCGTCTAGAGGTTGAAAATTACGATGAGGAATGCGATGGCGTAAAGGCTTATTCTGATGCGGAACCAGAAAACCAAGGCGGTGATTATCGAAGTGATGGCGTTGATATCCAAACTACAACAGATGCTGGCGGTGGCTTTAATCTAGGTTGGTTAGACGAGGGTGAGTGGTTGAGTTATACCGTTGATGTCGCCGAAGCGGGTAAGTACGATGTGTCTTTTCGTGCGGCTAGTGATGGCAATGTTTCGTCCGCGCATTTAAGTCTTAATGGTCAAGCTATTGGTTCAGTTGCGAACTTTAAAAATACCGGTTCGTGGCAGAGTTTCCGCTCCGTTAGTGGCGGTAGTGTTGAGCTTCCCGTTGGGCAACATACATTAACACTGCACATCGATACGGGTGGTTTTAACCTCAACTATATTGAGTTTAGTGATGCCGGTGTTGCTGTAGACCCTAATCGGGTTCAAACGGCTGATAGATCACGTGGTGAGTGGACGCTTATGACGATTCCTGATACTCAACATTACTCTCAAAACCGTGATAACGCACCGATTGCACATATGCATTCAGCTTTTGATTGGATTGTCGATACAAAAGAGCAATTAAATATTCAGTTTGTGCAGGGGCTCGGTGATGTTGTAGAAGCTTGGGATCAAAAATGGGAGTGGGATAATTCGTCGGCTGCTTGGTATAAATTAAATGGTGTTGTTCCATATATGCCGATTACCGGTAATCACGATGATCCATGGACAATGAATCAATACTTTCCAGTGTCCATGTTTCAAAATGAACCTTGGTATGCCGGTGATTCGGGCGGTATTGAGAACAACTACGGATTGA
>JBLIMQ010000014.1:0-56947 GCA_047638775.1 Flavobacteriales bacterium | reverse complement strand
TTCCGGTGGTCTAATTACTTTTTTTCAGAGACTAGTATTTTACCATCCGCGGAGCCTTTTTTCTTCTATATCAACAACTTACCTAGTATTTTATCTCCAGAATGAACTCCGAAACTTGAGTTAATAATTCGTGCTGATTGAGGGTCGAGTTGGCTCGAATAGGCCTACCCTAAAACAAGTTTGCTATTAAGTGCTCGCCCCATAGTATACCCAGAACAAGGATGCAGTTTTTTTGATTGGAATCACAACTGCATGATTGCTTTATATCAGGGTTTTACCTGATAAAGACGGATTGAGGTTGCCAGTTGGAAGGCCTCTAACTTGTCGATGTGCAGTGCTAATGTGTATCCGGGTAAAGAAAAATTGGCGTGCTGACACTCAATATAGTTAAAATTGTTTTTGGTTGTTTTTGGTTGTTTTTACATGTGAGTTAAAGCTTAGGCCTGCGTTACACATGCAAGCCTGCGCAATACCCAGATGCCCAAGCCCATTGGAAGTTATACCCGCCCAGCCAACCGGTAACGTCTAAGACTTCACCAATAAAATATAACCCTTCGATGTTTTTTGCTTCAAAACTTTTGGAGCTTATTTCGTCGGTATTTACCCCGCCGCGTGTTACTTCTGCAGTTCGATAACCTTCAGTACCTGAGGGGGTGACGGTCCAGCTGTGAATATTGTTTTCTATCTCTGATATTTGTTTTTCTTCAAGTTGGTTTGTGGTTTTATCGGCGATATCGTCATGTATCCACGCGCTTATAAAGCGTTTTGGAAGGTGTTGCGCTAAGAGGTTTTTAAGGCTTTGTTTTGATTTTTCGTCACGCCATTGTGTAATTAGTTCGCGCACGGTTAAGCACGGTAGAAAATCAATGGTTATCGGTTTGCCGAGCTGCCAATAGTTAGATATTTGTAAAATGGCAGGGCCACTTAAACCCCTGTGAGTAAATAGCATGGATTCGTTGAACGATTGCGTGGCCGTACTGACGCAGCAATCCAGTGCGACGCCAGCTAAGGCTTTTGTTTGCTCTAACATTCGCCCCGATAGTGTTAGCGGGACAAGTGCCGCTTCACGTTTACTTACGCTAATATCAAACTGTTTGGCAATGTCGTAACCAAATCCTGTCGCGCCCATTGTCGGTATCGATAGGCCGCCTGTTGCGATAACTAGTGATGCGCTAGCTAAGGGCCCTTGGCTAGTTGTTAATTGGTAGCCATTGTCGTTTTTATGGACCGTTTCAACAGTGCAATGTGTTTTAGTTGTTACGTTATGGCGCTCGCATTCTTGCAGTAACATATTCAAAATATCACTGGCTTTATTATCACAGAATAGTTGGCCAAGTGTTTTTTCGTGATAGGCAATGTCGTAGCGACTTACCATGGCGATAAAATCCCATTGGGTAAAACGACTTAGTGCCGATTTACAAAAATGCGGATTGGGGGATAAGTAGTTTTCGGGCTCGATTTCTAAGTTGGTAAAATTGCAGCGCCCGCCGCCAGACATCAATATTTTTTTTCCAAATTTATTAGAATGATCGATAATTAGGCAGTTTTTTCCGCGTTGAGCTGCAGTTGCGGCACACATTAGGCCGGCGGCACCGCCACCGATAATAATGACATCGTAGGTGTTCAATTGTTGGGTACTCATAACGTGGAAGGTGGTGTTTGGCTAAATTATAGATTCGAGCCTCAAGCGCTTAAGTCGCGCAAGGCTACTCTTTATTTTAACGCTGCGAGTTAGGTGTATAAGTATGCTATTTAAATAATGCAGCCTCGGACTTGCCATTTGCGCTATTACTCTCACGAAATTGGCTAGGTGTCATGTTAGTCATGCGTTTGAAGAAGGTATTAAACACCGATTTACTATTGAAGCCAACCTCGTAATAGATATCTGTAATCGTTTTAGCGCTGTAATTTGGATCGATTAACAGCTGTTTGGCTTGATTAATACGGTGGCTGTTTACAAATTCATAAAAGTTGAGTTTGTAATGAAATTTAATAAGTTGCGACAATTTTTTGGGCTGTAGATCGAATGCCTGGGCGAGTTTGTCGACTGTGATATTAGGCATTGCGTATATATCTGGATCTCGCATTCCGGCTTCTATGCGCTCAAGAACGTCATTGTCGGTATTATCTGAAATAGTCTCAAGAGTCGAGTTTTGCTCTACCTCTTTTACAGCCGATAGCTGTGTGAACTTTAAAAATATAAGGATGTTTAGTACAGCAAAATTCAAGTAGTAAGCACTAAGACCAAAGACGTTAAGTAGATCCATGTTGAAGTCTTGCACGATTAGGCCATGAACTTTAATGATCAGCAAAGTTGCATCCCAACTAAATAGCACCAGTAAGCTCATGGCAAATACTTGTAACCATGAAATGTCACGTTTACGCAGGTTGGCATAGATGTCGAGTAGCTGTTTCTTGTAATGCGAAAGCAATAATAAGCACGCTATAACATAGCCTACCCGTAGAAGTTTACCGCCAAGGTCGAAGTAGAGATAAGGTGATGAATAAGCAATATGCTGTGTCTCGATTAATTGGTGGCGTAAATCGAAATCTAGCGTGTAGAAAGTACCAACCATAAGCAGGAAATAGCTTAGTAAGGGGAGGGCATGAAGGGCATTTATTTTCTTTAAGGCGAAGTCTTTATAGATTAATGCTTGTAGAAACAAAAACAGTAACGGCCCGTCTATAAAGTAACTGTAGCTACCGATAAAGAATAGATTTGGTGAGAGATCTAGCATCCATATGCGGAACTGCTTTCCATAGAATGTCAGCTCATGTAGCGGTATTAAGCTATGACAAACGAGGAAAGCTAGGAATAAGTAGGTGCTTAACGACTGTTTTCGGAATGTCGCGCCAAGCAGTAACGCAAATAACAAGCATTCGAAACTTGTCAGGATTAATACAAGGTCGTGGAAGTTAAAAAGCACTGTATCCATGGAATATGACTATTTTTGTGTCTGTTAATAAAGCTAGGCTACTACAGTTTATTGTATTCGGCTAGCAACACAACGGGTCAGAATCTACGATAATCGCGTAAATATTCTGGATATCCTAAGTCTAGCATAATGATTTAGATGTCAGTTTTTTTATGTAAAACCCTCCCTGTAGCCCCCGCTATACCAGCGGTTCGGCTAAATACGAACTGTCTCATATTTCACTATTCGTAAAGTCGAACCCGTCATTTAACACTCGAACGCTCTTCATCGTATTGCTCGAACGACAGTTCAAAACGTAGTCGATAGTGTGACCATCACATGAATTTTATAGCATTTACGTATGCCTAGGGGACTGCAACAAGCCGTTCTGTTGGCTGCAGCAAGCAGAACGCTTGCTGGCGATTCAATCTAATCGATTGTTTATCGGCATCGTGGAGGCGAATTATTTTTTAATTAATGTTTTATAAACAATAAACAATAAACAATAAACAATAAACAATAAACAATAAATCAATAACGAAGGAACATTTCCTATGTTTAAAAACCGTTTTAATAAATCTCGCTTATCGATAGCTATAGCGTGCGTAGTCGGCTCTAGCTTTGGCCAGGCTGTGATGGCCCAAGACGATGCTGTTGAACGTGCCGTTGAGGAAGTCATTGTCACGGCCGAGCGCCGTGAAGCGTCATTGCAAAGCACGGCCATTGCGGTATCGGCGCTTACACAAGAATCCTTGATTGAAAACGATATTTCGGACGTAACAGGATTAAGTGGTTTTGTTCCGAATTTGGTTGTCTCAGGCCAAGAAGAGCAGTCCGACGTTAAGATATATATTCGTGGTGTCGGTACAAATAACCCTACGGAAGTTGGCGACCAAGGGGTTGGTGTTTATGTCGATGGCGTATTTGCGGTGCGTGCGCAGGGCGCGCTAGCGTTGATGTACGATCTAGATAGTGTACAGGTACTACGTGGTCCACAAGGTACGCTTTTTGGACGAAATAACACGGGTGGCGCAGTTCTTCTACAGACAAAAAAGCCAGGAAGTGAGTTTGAGGGTGACTTTCAGTTAAGTTACGGTTCCTTTAATCGTCAGCAGGTTTCGGGTGGCGTTACCTTGCCAATTTCAGATAACCTTTCTTTTCGCGTGGCGTCGTATTCAGATTCAGACGATGGTTGGGTAAAAGCTATCGCTACAGACCCACGTGGTGATGGCGATGTCACTGGATTCTCTGGATCTAGTACAAATCGTATCGCTAGCCCTACGATGAAATTGAACAATACCGATGTAGCTTCTACTCGTGTAACTGGGGTTTGGGGTATTAACGATCGGCTCAATTGGACCGCATCTTTTGAGACTTTTGCCGATAAAGGCAATGGTGGGATCTTACTTAACCCAGTATTGGTCGAAGATGGAATATACGAAGCCTTTATTGATTCGCCTGTATCACTCGATTTGCAGTCTGATGTATTCCGTTCAACCTTGAGCTACGACATAACAGATGGTCTAAATATTGAATACATCGTTGGTTTAAGCGATCTATTTCGTTCACAGGTCGTCGATCAGGATGCTGGTATAACATCACGTTTCCAAGAAGGACGTACGGAGTATCAAAAATCGAGCGGTCAAAGTCACGAGCTTAAATTCCAAAATACTGATGGTGAACGCATAGATTGGACTGCAGGTTATTACTACTTCGAAGAAGATACCGATATTCGCTTTGATTTTGATGGCCGAGAAGCTTGGCTTGATGGCGGTATGAGCTTCAATCAACCTGCACGTGGCAGTGTTTCGGAAGCCCTTTATGCCCAAGCGACCTATCACCTAAGTGATCATTTGTCCGCAACAGGTGGTGTTCGTTATACCGATGACCTTAAGTACGATCGTGGTGGCCGTAACATTACTGAATGTAATGGGGATTTCATTAACCCAACACTCGGAGGATCGGATCTTTCAGTTTTTGAAGATTTCTTAAACAACCGTACTGGAGCTGAAGGTGCTGATGGTCTTGATGATCTTGACGGTACGGAAGCTCGGCGTGATCAATGTGTTGCAACTTTGCGTAATGATATTGAAAGTGAGGATGATCAAATTACGTATCTTGCGCGTTTAAGCTACGAGTGGGATGAATCTTTGTTATACGCCAGTCTTGGCACCGGATACCGTGCTGGTGTTATTCAGGATGGTGGTGAATCTACTGATCCTGAAAATAGTAAAAGCTACGAAGTGGGCTATAAGATTGATCGCGGTCCCGTTCGATTTAATGCGGCTGCATTCTTCATGGAATATACCGACCTTATTCGTTCAGGTTTTAGTGACGTCACAAATCGCATAGAAAATTCAAACGTTGCCGGTGCAGAGATTTCAGGACTTGAGTTTGAATTGATCTGGTTGGTTGGATCAGCCGGCACATTCGATCTTTCTGGTGGTTATTTAGATGCTAAATATACCGAGTATAAAGTGGCGGGAACAAGCTTTGGTACCAATCTAAGTATTGGTAGCGACGGCCTAGTGTCACTTGAAGGTAACACTTTGCCGCAATCTCCAGAGTTCTCGTTTAATTCAAACTTTCGTTGGGACTTCGATTTAAGTAACGGCGCGGTATTAACACCACGCGTAAACCTTCGCTATGTTGATGAGGTTTACTTTCGTGATGAAAACGAAAACGGTGCACCGATTAACAACGTGATTTATACCGTTGAGCAAACAGGATACTACTCAGGAAATCCTGCCGGCCAAGAGGCGTATACCAAAGTCAATTTTGGTTTGAACTACAACTCGGGTGATAACTGGGATGTTGATTTATTTATAAACAACGTAACCGATGAAATGGTTAAGTCGAGTGCTGCCGTCGATAACAACACCGCTTCTGGATTCCCTGGACGGTATGCGCCACCGCGTACTTACGGTGTTCGTCTAAAAACCAGTTTTTAGACAATTCATTGAATCAATACTGTGCGTAGTTATTTAGATGGTTATATACGATTGATGCTTTTATCAATCGTATTGGGAAGTCGACCTAAAACCTGGCGAATAGCTACGCGGATAAAAATTAATAATTAAAGCTTAAATTAAATAGGCCATATTATATGAACATTAGACTTAAAAAATTAGCACAGGATTTTCAGTCTTGTCTTAAAACATTAAAAACGCCATCTATAGTTTTTGCTACGGCGTTAACGTTACAAGCGTGTGGTGGCTCTGGGTCACCAGAAGCCGTTGTAGCCGTTCCGCCTGCGTTCGAAGAACCAGCTGCGGGTGACGAAAGTTATTCTATGCTAAAGGCTGACGGAACCATTTGGATGAACCAAGAAGGCGAAAAGGTTTCGTTGCGAGGTATCAATCTAGGTAACTGGTTGGCTATGGAGATGTGGATGTTTGGTGGTGATAATGCACTTGGTGCAAACACCCCAGATCAATGTACATTAGAAACCGTATTAACAGATCGTTTTGGTGAATCTGAAAAGGATCGTATTTTAGATATCCATCGTGACAACTGGATGACGGATCGTGAATGGGATGTTATCCAAGATGCTGGGTTTAACTTAGTACGGGTGCCATTTTTGTATGATCTTATTGAAGATGATGCAAATCCAATGACGCTAAAAAGCGAGGCGTGGAAATATTTGGACCAAGCAATCGCCGAAGCAAAGTCGCGTAATATGTACGTAATTTTAGATCTTCACGGTGCTGTAGGGCGCCAAGGCGACGAGCAACATTCTGGTTGTGAAGGCAAAAACGAATTGTGGGGGAACGATGAGTATCGTCAACGCACAGCATGGTTATGGACGCAAATTGCTGCGAAATATAAAGACGAGGCAGCTGTTGCCGGTTATGGTTTATTAAATGAACCATGGGGCACCGATGCAGAAACACTTAAAGAACTAGTAATTGAATTATACCAAGCTGTACGTGAGGAGGATGAAGATCACATTGTGATTTTACCGGGTCATAACGCAGATGATATTCAGGCTTATGGTGATCCACTTAATGATGACATGGTAAACGTGGCATTTGAAATGCATTTTTATCCTGGCCTTTTCAACTGGGGTGAAATTGGCTATAGCGTCCATCGTGATTGGTTGACGTGTGGCGCCGATGGTGAAACGGGTATTTGTGATTGGGGAAATCGCCTACGCGATGTATATACACCGTTCTTAATTGGTGAATTACAGCCATGGAATAGTTTGGGTGAATTAGGCGGTGAAATTACACGCTCTACATTTGATCATTACAATGATTTGAATTGGGCGGCTACGGCTTGGTCGATTAAAACACTTACTCCCTCTGGTGGTTTGGGTAATGGCGAATGGGGATTGATGACGAATGCAGGTGATCGATTAATCGCAAAAGCTGAAACATGGTCATGTAATGATTGGGAAAGCTCATTTGCTGATGCGTGTGTTACGCCTTCAACACCTAAAACGCCTTATCACGGTGATGGTACGAAAACGATGTATCTCGCTATCAAGACAGGTTCATTTGGCGGTGTAAATGTTTTCTACGATGAGGTAGCGCTGATCAACGATGCGACAGGTGAAAACATCGTTTTAAATAGTGGCTTTGGTTCAGATGATAGTTGGACTGTTGTCGATGTTACCGACGGTGCTAACCCTGTACCTAGCTATGACTTTAATTTTGACTCAGGGATTATTGCTGGTGGCGATAGTTCTCCTGGACTACGCATTACGACGGGCGCGATGTTTTCAAATAGTGTTGTTTACCAAGCTGTTGAAGTTGAGGGCGGGGCATCTTATACGCTTTCAGGTAAATTCGCTGATGCCGGTGTCTATGGTGTTGAGGGCGAAGACGGCGTTGATATGTGGGCCGAAGTGTATTTGATCGACAATGAGCCAACAGCGGGTGTTGACGTAACAGGGCAAGCTTTTGACGCGATTGATGTAAACACTTCGCCTATCGAAGATATTGAAGCGTTTTTCAGTGATTTATCGACAATGGATGTGATAACCAATAATTGGGTTATGGACTCTTTGCAAAGTCCGCTTCCCGCGACCATCTTCACTGAAATTCCGGCAAGTCCGTCGAACTTTAATATTGTTGTTGCGAGTGATCAAAACGGCTTAAGTTGGGATGCTGCTGAAGGTGATGTTAGCGGATATAAAGTTTATCGTTCGACTCAACCACGTACTGGTTTTACTGTTGTTCAAGAGCTTACAGAAACTAACTTTAGCGATAGCGATATCGAGCCAGAAACTACCTACTTCTATTATGTTGTAGCGTTCAGCACAACCGATGAAAGTTATGCGAGTGATGTTGTTGCCAGCGGTGAAAGTTTCTTTAGTGTTCCAGGAAAGATAGAAGCGGAAAACTTTAGTAGTGCGCACCCGTCTGTTGCAACAGAAGGAGCAACCGATATTGGCGGTGGTTCAAATATCGGCAGCTTCGAGCCAGGTTATTGGGTTCAATATGATATTAAAACCGATGCCGCAGGCACATATACTGCGGGCTTCCGTTTAGCGAGCCTAGTCGGTGATGTTCAATTTGATGTCGAAGTTGATGGGATTGTTCTAGAGACTGTTACTGTTCCAAATACTGGTGGTTGGCAAGAATATGAAACAATTTCTTTTTCACTTGAGTTGCCTGAAGGTTCAGCTGTATTACGCTTAGTGTCAGTTGATAACCAGTGGAACTTGAATTGGATTGAGTTTACTGAAGGTGCTGCAGAACCTAGCCCAGAACCTAGCCCAGAACCTAGCCCCGAGCCTTCAGCACCATCAGTTCCTACTACGAGTGAGCAGCTTGAAATCGCTGTAACAGAAGCGCTTTCAGCAGGTAGTAATGCGTCAACTAGTTTAGTTGACAATGTTGAACTAGATGAACAGGTCATTAGCTTAGACGTTACAGCTAATGACGATGTTGATAACGCTACAGCAATATTGACCTTTAGCGCTATCGACTTTACAGCTTATGCGGCACTTGAGTTTGATATTAACGATACAGTTGGTAGCAACACAGCTTTTGTTACTTTAACGGATTCAAGTGGCGTCGCATGGTCTACATGGGTTGATGGTTCGCCGTCAGTGCAAAATACGTGGACCCCGGTATATCTTGACTACAGCGCGGCTGATAACGATTTAACTCAAATTGTGAGTGTTTCTGTTGCTGAATGGAACGCCGGTAATTACTTACTTGCTGATTTTACTTTGTTGCAAAAATCTCCTGTCGACGACGTTAAATATGTTATTGCGAACCCAAATTCAAGTGAAGCGGGCAGCAATGCTACGACCACGATTGTTTTTGACGAAGCTCAAGGAAAGAAAGTTGTTCAGTTAGATGTTACTGCGAATAATGACACTGATAACGCCCATGCTACATTTGCATTCGATGCTTTAGACTTTAGCTTGTTCAGTAGCTTTGAGTTTGAAATATTGGATCGTGTTGGTGCGAATACAGCGTTTGTTACTTTAGCGGATTCTGATGGTGCGACTTGGTCTACTTGGGGTGCTGATCCATCTGTGTTGGATACATGGACTGTTAATAGTATCGACTTTAGTTCAGCCGCAGACTTTGTCAATCTTACTGAGATTGTTAGTGTCGCGATTGCACAGTGGAATGCGGGTACTTACCTTCTATCAGATGTAGCGTTAATACCGCTTGATGGTACTGTTAATTTCGCTATTAGTACTCAGGCGCTTTCAACACCTGGTTCTGAAGCAACAACAGTCGTTATTGCCGATGTAGATAAAGGAAAAAATGTGGTTCAGTACGATGTACTAAATGCAAATACCATCCCTGACTCTACCGCTATTTATAGCTTCAGTTCAGTTGATTTTAGTGTTTTTTCTTCGCTTAATTTTGCTATCAACGACACCGTAGGATCTAACAACTTAAATGTCACCTTGGTTGATTCCACTGGTGCCAGTTGGAATTCTTGGACGGCTGACGACGCTAAATCTGTTCAAGATGTGTGGACGGATATGAGTTTTGATTACAGTGGTGCTGTTGATGTTGATTTAACAGATATTGTTGAAATTCGATTCTCTGAATGGAATGCAGGCACGTATTTGTTAACGGATATCGCTCTTCAAGCAAGGGTTGTGCAAGAGTGATCTGCTATCCTCTTCAAGCAAGGGTTGCGGAAGAGGGTAGTTTTATGAATGTTCTCCTTTGAATGTTCTCCTTTGAATGTTCTCCTCTGAGTATAGCCACAGTCAATTAGACTGTGGCTTTTACTGTGGTATAGACTCTTGTTCAATTGCCTTATATTTAAAGTCGATTTCTAATCTTGCGTTGTGTTTGAATTCAACAATTCAACAATTCAACAATTCAACAATTCAACAATTCAACAATTCTATTTTTATATGAAAATATGCTGTGTTATTTGTTGGTAGTATTCTATCGGCATTGCTCACTCGAATAAATATTTAGTTCTTTGCTGTTAAGTGTTGAGCCGATATTAAGGTGTGCTTTTTGTCATTAATAAATCTTCATGCAATGTTCGCGATGCTTCTATACTGCCGCCTTCGTTCAGAGCTAGATATGCTTCTAACTCCCGAACAAACCTGAGCTGATGGAATTGTAATTCCTTACAGATAAGCAATACATCTTCAACTTCACGATAAGACTCCTCGATCCTTCCTGTAACGACTTGATCTAACCAGCGTAAATACGCCGGGTTAATAATGCGAACACGATCAAGTGCTAAAGCGATAGAACGGAAAATGTCAAGAAGCCCCAGTACTCGTATTTCACCATGTTTAAAACCAACACGGCCCATAAAGGTGCTTGCACATTTAATGAAGTGCGTAATTTTAGCTGCGTTCTCTTTAATTTCAATTACCGTTGCCGGTATGAGCGTGGCGTTAAGTTCGTGTTTGTAGGTTAACGATGTTGTCTTAAAGCAAGTACTAATTAATTCAAAAATAGGGTCTTTAGATGCAAGACACGACACTTGTAATAACGCCAACATATCGTGTGGTGAACGATTACGATCTTTAAAGTGTTTGATGTACAAGGCGTTGGCCGTATCGAGCGCACTTAATAATTGGCTACCTTGGCTGATCTGTTTATGAAAGCGTCGTTCAGGGTAACCGGTGCCGTCACTGCGCTCGTGATGTTCTTTTACCGCACGAATACAATCGGAGGGAATGTTGGGTATTGCTTCGAGTAGTTGTGCTGAGTGGATAGGGTGTTTTTGCACCTTCTCGATGTCTTGGGCACTGTATCGTTCGGTTTTAAACACAATATCTGGGTCTATGTCGAGCATGCCAAAATCGTGACTAAGAGCGGATAAAAAAGCGACGTTTAGCTTATCTTGTGGAACCCCCTTCGGTTGTAAGCTGCTTGCTGAAACCCACGCAACCCACAATGCTTGATCAAAAACTACGGGCAATTGAATGGCTAAGGCCGTTAAGCGTTGCACTAACGTCGGGAACTCACAAAAGTAATCAACACAGGCTTTTAGTTGTTCAAAAATGGGTATCGAGGAATATAATTTTTGGCTGTGGATATCTTCTTGGATGCTTTGCTTCAATACGTCGAGAATAACTTCACTGGAAAATCCGCCCTCTATCACAAAGGCGTCGTCGTAGTTTTCGGCTAACTCGTTCTGCGAACAGAGAACGCCTGATTCGCGCGTAAATCGGCTTCCTTTCTCAAGTAATACGTCATTTGTCTTGGTGCATATATCTCTTGTGAGCCGAACAGGCTGTATTTCATCAACACTTACGAGGTGTGCGAGGTAAGGCTTCATGCACGACAAAGACCCAAATGATTATTATATTAAAAAGTATAGTCGAATATTGATAATCCGTAGGCGTAGGCGACATTGCGATACAATTGATGGCCGCGTGCAGCAAGATTATTGTGTGTGTTGAGGGTGCCGATATAAGGGGCCAAGGGGAATGCCGTGGCGACCGTTAATCATTTCCTCATTAGCCCTTCGAGTTAGTGGATAGGCATGGTCAAGCGAAGACTTGACTACTTGATCAACTAGCGCTTGCACCAGCAAGCCAGTAATAGAATTATGATTATTTTGGCTGTTTTCACTTTTATGCTTGTAACCTTGCCAAATACGTTCACCTGTTTTTACATCAATCAATTCAGCGCGGATAGTAACGACTGTATTAGAGCTTAGTATATTGTATTGACTTCCGTAACGTTCGATATTCACATATAGAACTGCGTCGGCGGCCAATATTTCATCGATTTTTGCCAGCGAGATGGTGTGCATTTCTCTAGGCGTCGGAAGGCCATTCTCTTTTAAAAACGCATCAATTACGGCTACAGGAAATACGTAATATCCCGCCTCGCCAAGAGGTTTACTTATACTTGCAAGATAGGCGTAGGTGGCATTTACATCGTTACTATCATTTAGCGGCGGTAAAACTAAAATAGATCGGGGCAACTTTACTATATGTTCGTTTGCCGTTGCCGTTGCCGTTGCCGTTGCCGTTGCCGTTGCCGCTGGATCAGAACTCGGAAGCTGGACGCAAGCCGAAGCACAAAGACAGCAAAATAGAATGATAATAGCGTGTCGTATCATCTCGATGGCACCTTAGCAAACACCTTAGTTAAGTACATTTAGTTAGACACTTTAGTTAAGCTACTTTGTAGGCGTTCGATTAGCTGTCGGCTTTCAGGGAAAAAAATCAGTTCTTGCTCGAGTGCACGTTCAGCTTGATTGTATTGGCCGTCTAGGTAGTACATATAACCTAGGTGAGCATATATACCGGGGCCAACACGATAGCCGCTTGTGATAATTTCACGGATATCTTCATTTAACTTTTTGATTTGTATATCGGGTCGCGCATTTTCTGGGTTGTGGTACATGGCATATACCAGTGATTCATAACGGCCCCATTTGTATTGTTCGGGCTGGCTTTCGCAAGCCCACACTAAGGACAGCACACAGACTAAAATAAGCCATTTGAGGTATTGATTCATGATAGCTAGTCGAGACTCCACTCGCTGTTTTCCAGTCCAGAAACTAAATTATTTACCGCTTCGCGAATGGCTAAATCCAGAACCTTACCATTAAGGCTTGAATCATAACCTGCACGTGTTCCAAATCCAGCAACTTGACGGCTATTTAGGCTGTATTCGCCAGCGCCAATTGATGAATACACGATTTTTGTACTTTTAACGTCAACAACATTCAACATAACCTTGGTGTAAGCTATTTGTGTTTTGCCGCTTCCAACAATGCCAAATAGTTGGTGATCACTCGTGTTTCGTCGACCAAATTCTGTTATACCGCCGACAATGGCATATTTTGCCCCTTCAATATTTTGTGCCTCGCCGCTGTATTCGCTTTCGCTGCTCAAGGTTTGTAGGTTGTCGCGGTCGAGCAGGTAAAAGCGGTTGGTTTGTTGTAGATGGGTTTTTAAAACGTTTTTTGCTTGGTTGCCGAGTAGATCTTCTTCATCGCTAAACAGTCCACGCATATAGCTTGATTTGTTGCTGAATAAGCCGACTACAATGTTGTTTTTTTCGCCTGAGTAGGGCGTACGGTGGCTTTCAACTGGGGCGGTTTCGACAACGTTATGTCTCTCGGTAACTGTGCAGCCGGATAATGCTCCCGCAACTGTAATAATAAGCAGGATTGATCGATTTAGTAGTGACATGAGGGCTCCAATGATTGATCGAGTAGGCTAAAAAGCACTTGATTATAAACCGTTCGACTTAACGTCAGCTGAATATCGGTGTTACAAACAAGATCCATTGTATTTATTTTTTTGAATTATTTTGTAACAAACTGTAGTGCATGAAACTTCACTTAAAATGGGTATGTAAGTACGTAGAGTAGAGAGTCGTTCTCCTTTATTATTCTGGCACTAAAAGCTTTTTACATCGAGTGAGATTATGTATATAAAAATTATTTTTGTGGGGGTTTTGGTTATATCAATGCTTTTAAATGCTTGTGGTGGTAACGGAGGAACAAAGGTAGATCCTGTTGTTTCTGTGCCAAGCCCAAGCCCAAGCCCAAGCCCTGAGCCAGTAAGTATAGATAAGATCAAATTAAATCAGTTGGGTTATACACTATCGGCTCAAAAAATAGCGGTTGTTCCAAGCGTCAATACCACGCAATTTAGTGTGGTATCAGCATCAACTGGAAGCGTAGTTCTAAGTGATAATTTAGGGCCGGCTGCAAGTTGGCCGCCTGCGGGTAGCGAACCGGTAAGAACCGCGGATTTTAGTGCTCTAACGACTGCAGGAGAATACCGTATTCGAGTTGATGGCTTAAATGATTCGAGTGTTTTCACCGTTAACGATAATGTATATAACGCGGTACATAGCGCTGCATTAAAAGCATTCTACTTTAACCGTTCAAGTAGCGCTTTAGAGGAGACTCACGCAGGTATATATGCAAGAGCTCTTGGGCATGCTGATACTAATGTTCACGTGTTTGCGGATGCAGCAACAGCTTCTCGCCCAGAAGGTACAAGCCTATCGGCTAGCAAAGGTTGGTACGACGCTGGGGATTACGGAAAGTATGTCGTAAACAGTGGTATTGCTACTTATACGCTTATGGCGGCCTATGAGCGGTTTTCGGCATTTTACGAAGCTATAGACATCAATATTCCCGAATCTGGTGATGATGCCCCCGATATTCTTGACGAGGTTATGTGGAATCTCGAATGGTTGGAGAGCATGCAAGATCTTGATGGCGGTGTTTATCATAAATTAACCACACTCGGATTTTCGGGTTCTGTTATGCCGAGCGCGACGAATAATCAACGTTATTTTATCGGTAAAACGACGACGGCAAGTTTAGATTTTTCGGCTTTAATGTCGGTTGCAAGCCGCATTTTTGCTAATCTAGAAAATGAGTTTCCGGGGAAAGCTGTTGCGTATGAACAGGCTGCTAGAGACGCATACAGTTGGGCCTTAAATAACCCCGATGTGACCTATTCTCAAGACTCCAGAGTGAGCACAGGTACATATAGTGACCAATCCGTGAATGATGAATTTATGTGGGCCGCGGCTGAACTTTATATTCTAACGGGCGAATCCGGCTTTTGGGATGATTTTCAAAACCGTGCTGGATCTGACGCGGCGGGCATAGCCTCTTGGCCTAATGTTCGTGCTTTAGGGTATATTTCCTTGTCGAATCACGCAGAATCGCTACTGGATGTGACCGACTTTCAAGCGGTTCAAGATGCGATAACGGATACGGCCGATATTGAAGTGAGTAACCATCAAAGTTCAGCCTATCGCGTTGGTATGTTAGCTAACGACTTTACTTGGGGGAGCAACGCGAATGCTTTGAATAAAGCGATGATTCTGATGGAGGCAAACGCCATTAAGGCTAGCAGCGATTATGTGAATGCAGCTCAATCACTGCTCGATTACGTGTTAGGGCGCAATCCAACGGATTACTCCTATGTGACAGGTTTTGGTGAGCTGAGCCCAATGAATATACATCATCGTCCATCTCTAGCCGATGGTATTGCCGAGCCAATTCCGGGTTTTGTTGCCGGTGGAGCACAACCGGGCCAGCAAGATAACTGCGATTATCCTTCTGATCTTGCCGCTAGAAGCTATATAGATGATTACTGTAGCTATTCAACCAATGAGATTGCGATTAACTGGAATGCACCATTGGTATATGTATTGGCCGCGATCATGAATAACTAAGTCGTTAGTCGCTAGCATAAGCCGGAGGTGGTTAAACCTGTGTCTGCCTTTCGTAAATATGGCCAGCTTGCGTCGGTATCCTGTAAAAGGAATGTAAAAGCTAGCCCTAGGTTATTGTATGAAACTTGATTACGGTTATAGTTAAGTTAGATATTGTAACCCTCCAAAGTTTCAATTCTAAGCACTAAAAGTAGATGTTTAGGGGTTTTCCTGTAGTGGGAATAGCCCCTTTTTTTTGTATCATAACCCTATGCTTTTAACGTTTAAATTCAATTTCTAATGCTGTCGTCTTGGTGTGATATCAAGCATATTCTTGCGTCAAAGTCCCCTTACTTGTTTAGCGGTTATCATTCTAATGGTGCACCATATTACGGGAGCGCCAACGCGAACTCTTTTCGTTACAAAGACTGTTTTTTTTAACATAGTGGTTAGGCCGCTTATTCAGAGTTGAGTGGTAGTCTATACTGGTAATAAATATCAATTGGATTGCTTTCCTTGCGTTACATTACTGCGGCACATACAGGCTCGCTCGCTGCCATATTGGTAGCCGTTAGCGTATTGCTCGTGCCTTATACGATTGCAGGAGCCGTCGTTACTGTAGATGGTGTAAAGGAGTATCGCTATCATCGAGGCGGCTTGACAGGGGGCCGGATTCCCTACGAAACTGAGTTGCTAGCCTTGCTTCTTCGAGAGAGTGAAGCCGAATTTGGACCTGCGCGAATTGTGTTTGATGACGAAATTATGTCGAATTATAGAGCGCGTGAGCGTATGCGTGATGGCAAGGATTTACACATTCAAACGGGTGTAGCCTTAGAGTTTGGCAAGGAATCTGATGTGTTGGTGGTTGAGCAGCCTATATTGAAAAGCTTGTTGGGCTATCGGCAGTTAATCGTGAAGAATGATTCGGTCGAGCGAATCACTAAAGAGCGAAATTTAGAATCGTTTGTTCAATTGATGGTGGGGCAAGTTACGACATGGGCAGATGCGGGCTTATTGGAAAAAAATGGCATTCTAGTCCGTAGGGCGGCAAGTTATTCAAGTTTGTACCCTATGTTGAAGCACAGACGTTTCGATTATATCTCTCTAGGAGTAGGCGAGGTGCATGCATCGTTGGCGGCACAAGAAAATGTAAAAAATGACTTATGTGTTATTGATGATTTAGTCCTCTATTATCCATGGCCTGCATATATAACAGTTAGTAAAAGTGTTCCTGAGTTAGCTAAACGGTTTGATTTTGCAATGGAGAAAATAAAAAAATCAGGTCAATTTGATGAAATTTTTTATAGGCATTTTCATGATGTTGTTGCGCGCTTGAATAAACCAAAAACGCGGGTTTATATTTTGAAAGGAGTTGGTCACCCTAATACTGAAAACTTACAATCCCCTGTGTTGCTCGATAAGGCCGAGTGGATTAGATAGAATAAACTAGTATTTACGTAAAGGAGCCTGAGATGCCGTGGGTTTCATCGTGCCATAATAGTCTTTATGTATTGCATTGATGTTTTAGCGTAAAAATTCCCTAATAGATTTGTCCCCCCCCCCCCTACAAAAGCATTCTTGTTATTATCATATTATGTGACTTTCTAGTGTGACTTTCTAGTGTGACTTTCTAGTATGACTTTCTAGAGATTTAAAGGCGGTTCTACTCATTAACTTACGTGGATTAATTTAGAGGTTTAGGTTATTAAGAATTTCATCTAGCCGTAGTCTATACTGTTAATAACTCTCAATTGGATTGTTTTTCTTGCGTAACTTCTCTGCCATAGATGCTAGATTTTTCGTTGCTATATTAGCAGCCGTCTTCATATTTTTATCACCTTATACTGTTGCTGGAGCCGCCGTAGGTGCAGATGGTGTAACGGAATATCGCTATCATCGAGGGGGGCTAACGGGTGGGCGTGTACCCTACGAGACTGAGTTGCTAGACCTGCTGTTACACGAGAGTGAAGCCGAATTTGGGCCTGCACGAATTGTGTTTGATGATGAAGAAATTTCGTACTATAGAGCGCGTGAGCTTATGCGTGGTGGCAACTATTTACATGTTCAAACGGGTGTAACCTTTCAGTTTGGAAAGGATTCTGGCGTTTTAGTGGTTGAGCAGCCTATCCTAAAAAACTTATTGGGTTATCGGCAATTAATTGCGAAAAATGATTCACTCGACCGAATCGCTAAAGAACGAGACTTGGAATCGTTTGTTCAGTTAGTGGCAGGGCAAGTTACGGCTTGGCCTGACATTGATGTACTAAAAAAGAATGGAATTCCTGTACGTACGGCCGCTGCTTACCCAAGTTTGTACCCGATGTTGAAGTTCGATCGATTTGATTATATCTCTTTAGGTATAGGCGAAATACATGCCTCGTTAGTAGCGCAAAAAGATACAAATAAAGACTTTAGTGTTGTGGAAGATTTGGTTCTGTATTATCCATTTCCCGCCTATATCACGGTCAGTGAAAGTGTTCCAGAGTTGGCAAAACGCTTCGATTTTGCTATGAATAAAATTACAAAGTCGGGTCAGTTTGACGAGATTTTCCATAGACATTTTCACAAAATAATAGCGCGCCTGAATAAATCTGAAACACGTGTGTTTATTTTAGAGGGTGTTGGGAAGTCCAATACTAAAAGTTTAGAATCCCCTGTATTGCTGGATAAGGCTAAGTGGATTCGATAGGAGATTTTTTGATTATTGAAAATATATCTAATATATCTAATATATCTAATATATCTAATATACTCTAAATGCCTATAAATCACCCTAAGTTCCTTAAAGTTCCCCTATAAACCCCTCTAAGTTATGCTAAGCAGCTGTAAATGATTCTATCTAGGTCCTTTTGGGCTTTTCAGCCGAGATCCTCCGTATTCATTGCTGTAGATAATACCTTCTGAAAGTCTTTTGGCTGAATGTTTCCGATTAAATTTACGAAAAATGCCGTATTGTCATCTTTAATTAATACAACTAAACCCTGGATTGTATCTTGCTCGGATTTAATAAAAACTTGAAAGTGTTCACTTTCGTCACTAATACGGATTACATCAACCCAACCGTCACGTCTTAGTTGTAAGGCTGACTCCTCCATAGATTTTTTGATAATATGCCCATTGTGCTCGCTGTTATAGCTGCGTATTCGTAAGCCTTGTACTGCGGCTAATAACGCGCGCTCTTCGTCACTTTCGGCAGCTATTTTAAGAAGGCCTATTAATCTGGGGCCAAGTGATAAGCCCACGTCTTTGTTTGTGCGCCAATGACTTGGGTAGCTTAAATCTGCATAGCCTGGATCATTACGTAGACTGCCTGCGGTGGTTCCACAAGCGCTCACTAATACCAAAAACAGTAACAAAAGGCTGGTGGTTAAAAGGCGATTAAGTGCTTGATGTGTATTAACAAAACCGCTATGAAATAATCTTATATTGTCGATATTTGGGTTCTGAATATTGATGAATTTGAACATTTCTTAGTCCTTGTACTTATGTAACAAGCTTATGTAACAAGCTTATGTAACAAGCTTATGTAACGAACTTACGGTCTGAGTGTGGCTGTTCAACATTGATGGTTACCATTAAAACGACGCCCAGTTAAAAAGGTTACAGATTGGATGTTTTTTTTGGGGAATGAATGGGCGAGTACTTGTTGGCAAGAATAGGTGCATGTGCGGAAGGTGCATGTGCGGACACACATACCTACACATACCTACACGGATCTAGTCGGAGTAATGGCCTACTGAAATCTATTGGTCGAGCGCGATTATATTCAAATTATTTGAAATGATGTGCGGGTTTTGGCATTGAGAAATAGTAGCCTTGGTAGTAATCAAAGCCCATGGTGTCGCAATATAGGTATTCTGCTTTGGTTTCTACGCATTCCGCTAAAGTTTGAATACCTAGCTCCATTGCTAATTGTTTTAAATGTTTTAGTAGGTTTACGCGGTTTTGATCGGCGGTATCGATGTTTTCGATAAGAACTTTATCAAATTTTATAATGTCAGGTTTTGCTTCGACTAACTCGAGTAATCGCGATTGGCCAACGCCAAAGTCATCAAAGGCTAGGCCTATATTCATTTTATGTAGTTCGTGTTTAAGTGACTTTAGTAGCGATATGTCGTCTGTTACTGTGTGTTCATGAATTTCTAGAATGAGCTTACATCGCGGGCTTACTTGTTGGAGTTTCTGTAGGCTGGCAAGTAAGCGGTCGATATCAGTGATTTCTTTTGGGTGAGTATTTACCAATATGGGTTGTTTAAGATTGTACTCACAGGCGTCAAGGATACCTCGCTCGCGCATTAACTCGGATAGCTCTACTTCGAGCCCGAAGCTTTCGGCTAGTTTGAACAACGGTAACGGGCTCGCGGGTAACTTTTCGTGTGCGCCACGACTTAATGATTCATAGCCGTAGATACTCGAACCGTCACTGTGAATGATGGGCTGAAATACGGCTTGAATTAAGCGACGCTCTAGCAATTCTTCAAGTTCTGTTATCCCGACAGGAAAGTTTTCACTGAGTTGTGACGAGGACACAAACTGAGTTTCGTCCCTCAATGCTTGTGCGGTAGATTCGTGGTGTGCGCTGTGCGCATTATCAATAATACGGAGTTCAACATCGCCCAAATGTAAAATGTCACCATGGTGAAGCTCTGTAGGCGAATTTATGCGGTTTCGATTAACAAAGGTTCCATTGCGGCTGTCCAAGTCGCGAATACTCAGGTTTGAATGCTCATTCTCTAATACAGCATGTTGACGCGAAATGGACGCTCCATTAATGGGGTGCTCCAGGTGGGATCCTCGTCCGAGTATGTACGGAAATTGAGATAGGGAATGGTGTTGTGGGCGCTCGTCGGCTTCTAAGTACCCCTCCAAATACCAATCGCGTTCGAGCATTGGGAATCCTATCGGTAATAATGAATGGTTGGCCAAAAAGTTCATGGCTGTATTCAGTATTGTCTTCAGATTAAGGTTTTTCCACAGAGTAGTGGTAGATATATCGAAACGGTCTACCGAATACGATAGTTAGGGCTTTTTAGGGCTTAAGTCAGCGTTTAAGTGAGCGTTTGCCTAAAAATTGAAAGTCTTAACTTGGAGATTGAATCTAGTGCGCCACTGCAGAGGAATACCGGCTACAGATGTGAGCCGGTATTAATGTGTATCGGTACATAAGTACATAAGCAGAGCGGTGATCTAATCGAAAAGATTATTCAACTTATTTTTAAGCTTGTCTTTTGCTTTATCCAGTGATTCGTCCGTAAAGCTCTTAAGCGAACTTTTGAGTAACTCATCAGCGTCCGCTAGCTGCAGGTCCAATTTACTGTCTTCGTTGCCAAGTAGCTGAGCTAAGGCGTCGTTTTCCTTCGCGTAGCTCTGTAGCTTGCTGTTTAAGCCAGCTTTTAAATCATTAGACCACTCTTCTTGCTTTGCACTCAAACGTTGTGTAAATGCCGCGCCAACCTGAGTATCTAAGTTTGAACGTATTGCGGTATCAATATCCTTTAAGCTTCCACTCATTTTAGCTTCTAGGTCGAAGCTGTTGATATTTTCGAGTGTTTTACTGATTTCTTGCGCGAGCTGAGACTTACCGTTCGCGCTAATCTTAGTCGCGTCAAACTGCATATTGACGAGGCCAGCTAGACGTCCTTGATCAAAGGTGAAATTACCCTTAATTAAAGCTTTCGCGGTGTCCAGTGATGCACTCATAGTGTCGCTATCACTTAAATTAAGTGATTTAACATCTAAGCCCTTTAGTAAAAAGTTGACACTCTCTTTTTGTTGTTGATTTCTATGATCAATCGTTGCATCTAGTTGGAAATCATCGGCATTAAACGCAGTTGTTGAATGAAATTTCGCATGGGTAGGTTTTCCGATAATGTCATGTTGGTGCGTGATATTGGTAATTTCACCCTCTACAGAACCGTGTTCGGTAATAATGCTCAATGCTGTTTTACGAATTAGAAAGTCGGGTACAGGATTTTCTTGGCTGAAGTGGAAGAATGTTCCTTCACCTCGTTCTGCTGCGCTCGCTTCTTCTTTGGCGTCTTCATTTGAGCCCTGTAAATAGGGTTTTAGTTTTGTATACCACGCTAGGGCATCTTCAGTGTATTTTGAGTATGTGTCGCCAAGAAGTAGTTTGCTCATGTTGAGTGCACCACCTTGATCTAGGCTATATTTTTCGCTTAGATTTTCCCAATCTTTTTGTGGAGCCTGCGCTAAATTTTTAGTACGTAGCGTCATATCTTTTTGACTCTCTACGATAAAGATTTTAGCTTCAGCTAAGGCTTTTCTGTCGTTTTTTAAGGCGTCTTTTAGTGAGCGTAATTCTCGGTGACCCTCCTCGTATTCGGCTGCCGAATTGAATTTTTTGTTTTGCAAGTCGCTAAAGGCTTTTTTATGAGTGTCCAAATCTTCTTGTGTGGGTAATTGGCTCTGTATCTTGGTCCATCGTTCTTTATAGTTTGTATAGGAGTCCTTCAGTGCTTGTTGAGCCTCAACAGTTAATAAGGGTTCTTTAGCTAATACATCATCAACGCTAGGTAGCTTGGTTTTGATGTTTTCTAAGTGCTCTTGTGTGGTAGATGTTGACTCGTTATCGATGTTTTTGCTGTGGCTTATGGCACCTGAGGTCTTTCGAGGAGAGCCTAATTGCAGCGATTCAATTACTAGTTCATCAATAAGTACCTGCGAGAAAAGCAATCTTTCAAGCTCAATTGTCGCTGTTGCTCGCTCTAACTCAAATAGGTTTTGCATAGGATTGTCGGCATCACTCACTTGCAGACCCATCAGCGTGATACCCGCCGGTGACCAGCTTAATTCCAAATCACGAAGTTCGACTTTTGCACCTGCAAACTCACTTCCTTGTGACTCTATGGTCGATTTCAATATAGGCTCGGCAAAAAAGTACACACAAGCAAAAAGAGCCGTAAATAGCGCAATGAATAATGGGAATCCTACCCAGCGAATCATATCTTTCATTATGAGGTCTCCGTGAAATTATAAATTCTAAGCGCTTGTTGAAATAGTTTTGAGGCCTTGAGAACACGTACAGCAGGTGACTTACTCAGCCAATCCATAAAGCGTTGGCGATATTGCCGTATAGCCCAATGGCAAAGGATATAGGCGGGAAGGCTTAACGCTAAGGCGACGATAAAGCTGCCAAGCGTTAGGCTGTTGTTGAAATGGCTTATACGCCAAAAATTAGATTGGTAGAGCCCAGACCACAATGCCGTTAGACTTTCATTTGTTAATAAGGTTGTACCGATAGCGTTAAACCATGGATCTACGAGCCAGGCGAGGCCAGAGAATAAGAATAGGCTCAATATAAACATGCTTAGGTTGATGCGAATTATGCAGAGTATTAACAATACTACGAGGTTATGTAAGCTCAAAAGGGGGGTAAGCCCGGCGATAAGTGCTAATGCTAATGCTCCAGCGAGTTGAGCGGGATTTGCATTGGCATTTAAAGCTTTTAAGAGTTTTAAGGACAGACGAATCATGATGTAAGGCCATTCGTTGATGAATGCCCATATTATAGTGATGGCTTCGTATGAATAGGTAGTGGAATCTGTTCGATTTTGATACTTAATGGGGATTATTTCAATAAGACACTAGATTTGGGCGCGTCTATAGAGGCCGGTTAGTACTGAGCCTCTTCGTCGATCAGGGTTCAGTCATGGTTCAATCATGGTTCAATCAGAGTTCAATCAGAGTTCAATCAGAGTTCAATCAGGGCTCGACCAGAGTTTGATCAGAGTTTGACTAGAGTTCGATCGCTTTGATTCGTACTCCGCACCTAGTTGATTGTCGGTAAGAACGAGAGTACGACGCTTAAGGTAACCACACTGGCCAATGTCGAAATGACGATAGCCGAAGCAATAGGTGCTTCGATTACGGTGTATTTCTGCGAAAATATATAGGCGCTCACACCAACCGGCATTGCTGACGTTAATACCGCACTTGCCGCCCATAATGGATCGATAGTAAATACATGGAAGACTAAAAAGGCTACACCGAGCGGGAGTAAAACTATTTTTAATGTGACCATGCACAGGGCCGAAGTGATGTGGCCTTGTAATTTATATTTATTTAGCGATGTTCCCAATACAAATAATGCCGCTGGAATAGCGGCCTTACTCATTGAGCTAATAGCTTCTTCAATGGGTAAATAGATAGGAATATTCAATACGTTAACCAGACCACCTGCCGCTAAACTACCGGTTATGGGGTTGGCCAAAAGTTGCCGAATCATGACCATTAAATCGCTAAAAAAGGAGGACAGTGATAGCGTATTGCGCTCGGCAACAAGAATACCTGTCATGAATAAGGCGAGATTATGTATCGATATAATAATAAACACCGGTAGCAGTGCCTGTTCGCCCAGGCTGTACACACAAATCGGGATACCCACTATTGTGGCATTAGAGTAACTCGCACCCATGCCAAAGACGCTTTGTTCTGCATCGTTATAGTCGAAAAAGAACTTGCCAATGAGAATGGCGCACACGTAAACGCCCAGTACTACAATGTAGTATGAAAACAAAAACTGCCAAGCCATATCATCGGGAATCTTTGCTTTAGCGGTTCCAATGAAGAGCAAACACGGTAAGACATACGTAAAAACGAACTTTGCGGTAGCATCGCATTCACTTCGGCTGAGCCAGGACTTTCTTGCCACCCAATAACCCACAAAGGTAATCGTTAACGTGGGGAGAATAATTGCAAAAGTGTTCATGAAAAGAGTGCGCCGCCTGTAAATTAAGATGTCCGTACATTAGCGCAAAGCTCGTGTGCTATTACGTTCGTGTGCAAAAATAGGGCACGTAAAGTGCTTAACTGGAACTAGTTTAACCTGTTAAGCCTTAGTACGTTTTGACTATTTATCTGTTTTTGATTTCGAATAAAATATTTAAACAGCTATTTCGCTGTTTGTTTTGCGATCAACATTAAGGTTGAAGTTGAAGTTGAAGTTGAAGTTGAAACTGAAGCTATAGCCGTAGCGACTACTGTTGAGATAGAGCAGGCTTATCAATATCGGCATGAGTTAAGGTTTCGTACGCTAAGTTCCAAGCGGCGCGAGTACTAGAGGGACGAATTTGCTTATGAATAAGTTTCGCAGTAAACGGTAACTTTAGTCCTTTCCTATGTGCAAAGTGATTAAAACCCATTTCCCAGGTATTAAAACGATTCTTAGTTGCCGTAGTGTTTTGGCAGCTCGAAAAGTTGTTGTTCAATAATTGTTGGGCGAGCAGTTCCATCGCCATCACTAGTCGAGTTTGATGCTTAGTGTAGATATCAATGCCCTGGTTCCATGCGATTTCTGCGGCGTGAATAGCGGAGCCCAAAGCAAATTGAGAGTGGTGACCATTGTCACGACAGCTTTCTTGGCTAAGGCCATCAATCCACTGAGTTGGGGTTGACCAAAATACTTTGATGTTCCGCTCATCATTGTTAATAGCAATAGGTAAGGGGCCATCTGAGGTAAGATAAAAATAGGCCGGAATGCGCTGCTCAAAACGTTTTAGGCCTAGTTGAAGTTCTTGTTCATCGTCATTGAATACGGCGATGGCTAATATGGCTTCAATTTGAGTTAGGTCGACATTCCCATTCCAGTGACTCATATGGTTTAATTGTGGATAAAATGTGTGTTTAAACATGGCTTGAAGTTTTTCAATATCGTCTTTTTTCCAGCCGGGATAATCGCGCATCAATTCAGCGGCGCAAGCAAATATCGCGCCTAACCAAGCGGCCTGTAATTTATCTTGCCCAGTGCCACTGCTAAAGCCTCGTAGGCCTGACCAGGAATTTAAAATAGAAATACTGCTATCGGCGTAATTTATTTCGCCACTCAAGTGCCAAAGTAGGGCTTGTGTGTAGGCCGCAAGTGCGTCGTCACGTGACTGAAACGCTTCATTGTTTTTTGAGTTGACTGTAGTCAGTGCGTGAGCCGTACGTGTTGTATATTTACTGTGTTTAATGCGATGGTATTCATTTGTCCACGGCTGTTCCCCTGAAGTTATTTTTTCTTTAACAAAGGATAAATTTTCTAAAGTATTTGTTGCCCCAGGGTGAATAAAGGTTCTTTCTGCTCGAGCTATATCCGTAAATAAAATTGTATGAAACACTGCAAATAAACTGATGAAACAGTACGGATAAAACTTTTTTATAAATCGCCGATTACGGACAGAAAGATACTTTCTATTGGAAACTAAAGGCACCGTATCAATATTTCCATCGCAACATTTCTGACGCAGCAAGCAATACTGCACCCACACCGTAGAGTTGTGTATCGGTCTTTTCTACAGGGTCGGGAGCTTTACCGACTTGTTGAACCCATTCAACCATTCCGTCGGTAGTTACAGCGTCGTGAATAGCCGACCAACCAAGTTCTACACTCTCTATAACCTCGTTAGATTCTAGTATCCCTTCGTTTACTCCCCACGCTAGGCCAAAGGTGATAAAGGCCGTGCCGCTGGTTTCTGGTGTAGTGACGACGCTAGGGTCCATTAGTGAAGCAGGCCAATAGCCATCTTTGCGTTGAAGTTTAATCAGGGAGCGTGCCATGGATGTATAGAGTTCGATATATTTTGGTCGAGCTGGCTGGTTTTGATCCAAATCGTCGATTATTAGCGCTAATCCGGCAAATACCCAACCATTACCACGGCTCCAAAATACAGGGTTACCGTTTTTACTTTTGGAATTAAAATACCGGCTATCACGATAAAAAAGACCGAGTTTTTTATCGAATAAGTAATCTGATGTATCCCAGAATTCTTCATTGGCGTAGTCAAAGTATTTTTTATCTCCGGTAGCATTACTTAGTAGTAACCACGTACGTGGAGCCATAAATAAAGCGTCGGCCCAACACCAGCGAGCTTGGCAGGTGCCCTCGAAGCCTGGGTCTGCACTGGCTATAAACGTTAAGTCATTGTCAGGTTTTACGGCAAGGATTGAGTCAAATAGCTGAATGGTTGGTTTGAGTATCTCTACGTTACCACTATTTTTATGTGCCCATAAATACGATTGTCCTATCGCGTGCTCATCTGCGTGAAAGGTGCGATGGCCATAGCTGTAGGCGTTTCGGGTGGCGTGTTCGAATATTCTTTTAGTTACATTTTTGTCTCCTCGTTTTTCGGCCCAACGGTTAGCTCCAATCCAAAATGCCGCCTGTATCCAATCTTTTTCATTTGCAGTATCTTCGCGAAACGTTCGTATGTAATCGAAGTTACTTAAATGATTCAGTTGCCATGTGGCTACGTTATCTCCCAATAGAGCGCTCTGCGTTACGATGTTTGATTTGTTTTTGTCATTAATGTTTTTAGCTGTTTTAGACGTGCAGGAGATTTGACTTAGGCATAATGCGAGTAAGCAACTTATCGAAATGTATAAATATGGCTTAATTTTTGGCATAGAAAGGCCTTGTTTAGTAATGCAATTATTTTATATTTTATATTTTAGGTTCATGTACTCCTTGCCGCAGTAAGTCTCGTTGTAACGATCTACTTCGGCAAGGAATATTTAAGCGTGTACTTTTTAAATTAGTAAAAACTTAGTCAGTCAAGTCAGAGGTTTGGCTGTTAAGTGTTTAAAAGTTTAAAAGTTTAAAAGTTTAAAGGTTTAAATGGTAAGTCGCGATAACGTTTACCCGATGCCGCAAAAACGGCGTTACTTAATGCCGCGGGAAAGGGGCCTAAGCCCGGTTCACCGAGCCCAGTAGGGCTTAAATTCGACTTAACAATATGTACATTTACATGGGGCATATCTGGGAGGCGCATAACGGGATAGTCGTGATAATTGGAATTTATAACCGCTCCGTTTTTAAAGACAATTTCGGTTGCCAGTGCCAACGACATGCCCATAACTACGGCACCTTCCATTTGCGCTGTAGCACCATCGGTATTTAAAATCTGGCCACAATCTATAGCGCAATCTACATTCAAGACCTTGATTGTATCTCCGTTAACTTCAACGTGAACGGCCATCGCGACATAGCTTTCAAAACTGTGGTGAACGGCAATGCCGATACCTTGGTTGGAGGGTAAACTTTTTCGCTTATTCCATGCCGATTTCTCGGCCGCTAACGCCAGTACGCCCTTAGAGCGTTTAACCGCATCGGCTTGCCAGTCGTTATCGTTGTTATTGTAAATAGTATTTAAAAAGCTAAAGGTATCTTTACCTGCTTTGTGGGCGAGCTCATCGGTAAAGGTTCCAAAAGCAAAACCATAGAAAATAGCATATACGGCGCGGTACCAACCTATTCGGGTGTGGGCTTTTGCTTCTCCTGTTTCACTGCGTAAGTTTTTAATACCGTAAGGGTGACCTTGAATGTCACCTAAACTATCTGCAGGGGCACGATCTAAGCTTGGGTTAAACAAAGATGCTATCGACGGGAATGCCGCGCGGTGTAACCAACCCGAGACTTTGCCGTCGCTATCAACAGATGCTTCGATATGTTGCGCGTTAATTGAATGATAATAACCTGTGCGCATGTCTTCTTCGCGCGACCATATAAGTTGAACTGGCGCTTTTATGGCTTGGGAAATTACAGCGGCCTCGTGCACGTAGTCGCACTTGAATTTACGCCCAAACGCACCGCCGGCCATGGTTACATGCACAATAATATCTTCGGGTTTTCGTTTTAAATACTGGCCTAAGGTTTTTTGAATGTCGGCAGGACTTTGCGTTGCAGCCCATACTTCACAGCGCGACTCTTCTACACTTACAACGCTGGCATTGGGTTCCATTGGGGCGTGTGATAAATGGCCGCCGGTATACGTGGCGCTATGTTTTACGGCGGCACTATTGAAGGCTTTTTCGATATCGCCACGTTCGTGCGCGAGTTGTGCGGGCTTTTCGACATTGGCGACTAATTGCTGCTTATAGACTTTGGTATCGTAGTGTTGGTTTTCACCCAAATCCCATTCTATTTTTACTTTTTTTAGGGCTTGCTGTGCTGTCCATGTGTTATCAGCAACGACCGCTACGCCGCCAATCGAGCCATAAGGCACATCAAAACGGGGGATATGAATTACATCAATTACCCCTTTATGTTTTAGTGCTTCTGCTTTGTCTAAACTTTTTAGTTTGCCTCCTAGAACGGGGCAGTGAGTGATAGCCGCATATTTTAGGCCTGGTAATTTGGTGTCAACACCATAGGTTAATTGCCCTTGCACAATCTCACCTTGATTGTGTCGGGCTAAGTCTTTACCTATGAGCTTAAATTCACTCGGGTCTTTAAGTTTGGGGTTACTGGGTAGCGTTAGAGTTGCGGCTAAGCTTGATAGTTCACCAAAACCTAGGCTTCGTTTATTCTTGCGATTTTTTACCGTGTGCTTTTCGGCGTAACAGTCACTTTCTGCAATTTCCCACACTTTTGCGGCCGCGGCGATTAACATTTCTTTTGCTGCTGCGCCGGCCGTACGCATGGGAATATACATAACGCGAATACTGGCGGAGCCGCCGGTATTTTGTGGTCCATATTTCGAATCGGCGTCACCTTGCTTTATACTTACTCTATCCCAGTCGGCTTCCAATTCATCGGCAACCGCGGCAGGTAGCGCGGTACTGATACCTTGTCCCATTTCACAGCGACCACAATATAATGTGGTGTCACCATTTTCAGCGATATGAATAAACGCATTGGGCTGAAAAGCTTCGTCGGCTAAAGCGCTGTTGTTTGTGTGTGCTGAATTTACAGCACTATTTGCAGTACTTACGCCTAAGACAAGGCCACCACTGCTGATGCCCGTGAATTTTAAAAAATCACGTCGGTTTAGTTGTGTAATACTCATATTAAACCTCCTTATACAGTTCGCTGGCGGCTTCGCCAATGGCTTTCTTTATGCGTTGGTAGGTTCCGCACCGGCAGATGTTACCTTGCATCGCGGACTCAATTTCTTGCTCAGATGGTGTTGCATTCGTTGCTAGAAAGCTTGCAGCGTTCATGATCTGCCCAGCTTGACAGTAACCGCATTGCGGGACTTTGTTCGCTATCCACGCCTTTTGCAGCGGGTGATCACCGTTTTCAGAGAGCCCTTCAATGGTGGTTATGCTCTTTCCTGCAAGAGATCCGATAGGAATAATACAAGAACGTGTTGCGCGTCCGTCGATATGAACCGTACAGGCCCCGCATAGACCCAGCCCACAACCATATTTGGTGCCGGTATATTCGAGATGATCACGTAAAAACCACAGTAGTGGCATGCTTTCATCAACATCTATTGTGTGCTCGGATCCGTTGATCGTGATGGTTTTCATCGTAGGTACCTTTATATTGTAAACAGCTTTATCGTAAACGGCTTAACCGTAGATAGATTCTTATCGTGTACATCTTTAATCGCAGACAGCTATATTGCAGACAACTATATTGCAGACAACTATATTGCAGACACTTTTTGATCGTGCGTACTGAGTCACGATTCACGGCGAATGTGGTTTTGTTAAGTGACTGACTATCGCGCCTTAGTTTGAGTCTATTAAGGCTCAAGCCTAAGCGTATAACTTTAGTACATAACTTCAATACACCGTTTTATATTCATAGCTTTATGCTTATCGTTATGATGTCACTGGCTTATGCGTATTCTTTGTATCGCTTTCTCACTTGGCTTATTCCGTGTAACTTTGAGCCTCGTAAAAAACTCCACTTCCACCGTTCTCGTTAAGCAATATAGGTACTAACGCGCCAGGCAATACAGAGTCCGGGTGATTTGGTGCCTTATTGCCGCCCAAGTCAGTCTGTAACCAGCCAGGATCGAGAATGTTCATCAAAACGTTAGTGCCTTTTAGTGTGGGCAGCATGTCGCGTACATAGCGATCGAGTGCCGCTTTAGAGCAACTGTAAGGCATAAGTTCGGGTTCATCTGCTATTCCAGAGCTTACATTTACAATACGCCCCCAATTACGTTCAAGCATGGCAGGAATAAAAGCATCACAGAGCTTAGCAGGAACGATACTATTGACCATATAGCTTAATTGGTAGTCTTCGATAGTAGGAGTGTATCGTGCGCTATAAGGAGTCATGATGGCGGCATTGTTGTACAGAATATCTAGATGATTACCGCAAATGGTCTTTACTTGGGTAATCAAACCCTCAACATCATTCGCTACGCTAAGTTCAGCGGCTATCGCATGTACTTCATGCCCTTGATCACGTAAATCCTTAACTAGTGAGGCGGTATTTTCAAGCTTTCGTGAATGCACTATCAATTTGCATCCTTGGCTTGCCAAGCCTTTTGCTACACGAAGGCCAACTCCACGGCTAGCACCCGTTACCAAGGCCCATTTGTTACGTATATCCGACATATTTATACTCCAAGAACGGTTAACACCCGATTTAAGGCGTGCTTTGAATTTGTGCAGTATTTATAACCGAATTACGGAAAAATAAAATGGACTAAAAATGAAATCATTGTTTTATATATATTACAATTAGTGGGGGCGTGACGTAGCATTGTTTTTTCTAACGCTTAATATAGCCATATTAGAGTTATTTCTAGGATCTTTATATAGTTTCAGAACCCAAGGAAACCTTGTGATACGCGAACATAAAAAGCTCGAACGATTAATGTTATTCAGTGAAGTTGCACGTTGCCTCAGTTTTACTAAGGCGGCAGAAACATTAGGCATTTCGCGTGGGCATCTATCCTCCCAAATTAGGCAGCTTGAAAAGGACATGGGGTATTCGCTATTAATTCGTTCTACACGCAGCGTGCGTTTGAGTGCAGAGGGTGCACGCGTTGTTGCAGGTATGGATAAGATTCGGCAATCGCTTATCGAGCTGGAGCGCAGCGCAGAATCAGAGGGAACATCGATTGAGGGTCTAATTAAAATCACGGCACCCAGTTTGTTTTCAGGACGTTTTTTGTTAGATATGTGCAGTCAATTTACCGTGCTGAACCCGGGTGTCGAGTTTTCAATTGATAGCAGTTATATTAATCATGATTTGAATTCGAGTGATTTTGATTTAGCTATTCGCGCAACTAATCAGCCGCCATTGAATATGGTTGCTAAACGCCTTATGAGCTATCAGCATTGTTGTTGTGCATCGCCTAAATATTTTGCCGAATATGGTCGGCCTAGCTCCCCGGTACAACTACAGGATCACCGTTGTATCAGCGCGTACGGGCAAGACCAGTGGTTGTTTGATGACCAATCTGTCGATATCCACCCGTGGTTACGTATTAATGATAACCATCTGTTTAAAAACTTAGCGCTTGCGGGGCACGGGATTGTCCGTGTTCCCGAATATCTCGTGGACGATAGGATAAGTTCGGGCGAGCTAGAGCAGGTCTTTGCAGAGCGAATGCCAGAGGCAACCAATATCTATTTGATACACCCTCAACTTATGCATCAAACTAATCGTGTCTCGGCGTTTATGCAGTTTGCACGAGATTATTTCGTGTAAGTATTGAGGTTTCATATTGTGTGGATTCAAGTTCGAAGCGCATCAATAATTAAGCTACTAATCTAGCTCTATAAGCATTCATTAAGTCATGCTTACGGTTAGATTCTGCATGGACGACATTAGCAAGCTGAGCTATAAATGATCTGTTCATGAATAAAGCATATTAGCGGAAGCTCAAGAAGAAAAGGGGGGAGATTCGAAGAATCTTTAGGGTTTCGACTCTAAAATGTGAATCTCAATGAACGTTGAGATTGTCGGGCTGAAGCCCGATATACAACCAAACCTACGTTTTCACCTGTGTAGGTCGGCCTTCAGGCCGACTGAACTTAGATCAATTTAACATAGTTATGCAATAAACTATCGCATCTGTATTTCCGTGTCGTATTAGTACCCAGGGTTTGTTGGTGGGACGGCTCCAACAGGGTGTGTATCAGATAAGTATGGGCTTTCTGCGAGAAACATGTGACGCAGTGGCTGTTCAATACCTATCTTCTTCAAAGAAAATATCGCCGTGCGGCGATGACTATATCTACACGAAAGATGGCGTTGAACAAAAATTTACGCCAGCTCGAGGGCAAACGATAGAGCATCGCCTAGTAATGAATACACCCGGTTTGAAAGACGGAGTACTTCAAGCCTGGCTAGGTGGTCAACTTTTTTTAGATATTCAAGATTTCTACTATCGTGATCAGTGCTCTTATTTTTCTATCGTTAGAAACTCGATCCTAGGTGTCAAGCCTAGTATGAGGTTCCTGTTAGGATTTATACTTTTAGAATCCATAATTTTTTTTCGAGTACTATTAATAAGGTATAAAGTAAGATTAAGAATAATACTGAAAATAAGAATGCACTAAATTCCGCGCTTGGGATGGGATGAGGTAGTGTATCGTTTGAAATCCAAGTTCTCGAAGGCTTACACTTTGTGCTTCGTCGCTAAAAAATTTCATATCCAATATAGATATCATGAGTATAGCGATGACAAATGCCAGTAAAGCATTTGCTCCAAACGCCTTACAAGGTTTTACGAGTGCGGCACATAGGGCGTTTTTTTGAGTGAAACATACACAAACTAAAGCCAGTAATGAAAATCCGCTACTAGTGGCCGCGAAACTTGTCGACCAGATTTTTTTTATCATGGGAAAGAATGGCGACAGAATCAAGCCGGCTATGATCAACATAACGCCCCAAATAACAATTATAGGTAGCTTCAGTGTTTTGTTCTGTTTGTAGCTGTGACCTACGATACAGCCGACTAATACATTAATGCAGGCGGGGAAGGTCGCTATAATTCCTTCAGGGTCATAGGTAACTAAGCCCTGGGTTGTTCCATATGGCCAGAGGTGTTCAATGCCAAAAATAGTTCGATCGATATACGCGGGTAAGCTTCCTAAAGAATCGTAGCGCATGTTCCCAAAACCTGGAACAGATATGAGGCTAAGCGAAAGCCAATAGATTAAGCCAATAGATTAAGCCAATAGATTAAGCCAATAGATTAAGCCAATACTAAATGCCGTCGTGGCTAAGACAACTTTTAGATCTATGCCGCTCTTTAGACTCACTCGATAAAAACTGTAGTAGATTAGGGCGCTTATTCCCCAGCATAAGGCAATACGTTGTAGTACTCCGGGTATACGGGTGTTGGCCCAGTCAAATGTTGGGAACGCATTTGTAAATAGTCCAATTCCTATAAGTATCAGTGTACGAGTCGCTATATGCTGTAGCACGCGGTTATCGTTAGCTGCAGTTCGTTCACTTATCGACAGTGCGATTGAAAAACCAACGCAAAATAGAAATGTTGGAAAAATCATGTCGACAAAAACAAAGCCCTCCCAGTTCGCATGATTTAGCCAGGCATATCGTAATGCCCAATCTCCCGGTGTGATTACCAATATCATGGCAATGACACTAAGTCCTCTTAATAAGTCTAAGCTTTGAAGTCGTGAGGGCATATCGTTCGTCATGTGGCATATCGTTCGTCATGTCATACCCTTTATTTTTATTGATTGATCTTTTAGCTTAATTGTCGTGTTTGTTCGCGTCGCTCCGCTTAGCGCACAGCCAGAGAAGTGCCTCGTTTGAATGGCGTATTTTAGGAAAACAATGAAAGTGCGACGTGCGACATTAGGACTGATGGGTTAAACGCTAGGTGCTGTATTTTCATATTTAGTGATTTTTTCGCTGTAATTGTACGATTTACAGTGTTTTTGGTTCAAAACAGACACATTTACCTTCATAAATGATGAGAATCTTCAAATCGACTGGTTCGACCAGCCAATACTGTAATTAAAAAGTTACTAAAATAATCACTACGTAGCTACAAATTATATAAAAGGGCACTCATTAACGTCACTTCTTTGGGGATTAACTATGCTCAAACTTGGTAAAAAACTACTCATTATATTTCTGTGCTTCTTCACAGTTGGCGAGCTAAATGCGCAGGCAGCCAAAGCATCCTGCTTTGACAGTCGAAGACCAATCGACCCTTCGGCTAATAGACCTTTGGCTGTGGATGTGTATTTGCGTGGCAGTCACAGTGATTGGCAAGCAAAAGATGAGTTTAGATTTCTGTATCTTGGCGATAATACCTACCCATTACACGCGGTATTGCCGGCCGGGGGACAGTTTAAAATCGCGAGTGCGGATGAGAAATGGAGTGAGCAATTCTGGGTGGGAAATCTCAACAATACGGAACCTGAAACACAGGGCTTAGTCTACGATACAGCGCTTTCTTTAAATTGGAATAACGCCAGCCCTAACAATAATGCGATCTTTGATCATGGTGAATTCCTTTTTACTTTTACGCTAAGTGACGGCAGTAAAGCTGGTGATAAGAGGGTAGGTTATTTACATGTAGAGGCCTGTAAGTCAATTCAAACCGTGTCGACTGCTCTTATGAATTTAAGCAATAGCTCTTTGGTTTCTATATTAAGTCGCTCGATTGACGCAAATGATGCTGTCAGCATTGGTCCTGAGGGGCATATTTATGTGTCTGAATTTGGCCAATTTACTGTCGCTGGCGGCACAGGTACTCGGGTTATTAAAACTGACTCAAGGGGCGAAAAAACGGTATTTATCGATAGGCTAACGGGTCCGTTAGGTTCGATATGGGACAAGCGGGGGAATTTTTATGTCGCTAATGCCAATAATGGTACAAACGGAGAAATACTAAAAGTTGACCGCGAAGGCGATCGAGAGGTGCTTGCCGAAATAGACGGCTGGCCTGCGAATATTGTTATGGATAAATATGGCAGCCTATTCGTGGGTAACTTTATGCGACCGACAATCACAAAAGTTGGCTCAAATGGTGAGGTTGAGGATTTTGTGAGTGATGAACGCCTATCGGGTACAGTTGGTATGGCATATGACCGAAAGCAAGAACGTATATTTGCAGCGAACTATAACGACGGCCGTATATACGTCATTGATAAGCATGCGAAGGTCAATTTATACGCGCAAGTCCCTGCGCAAATAGGGTATTTAGCGCTGCTAGATGGAACTCTTTACGCTACGGGTATTAACAGTAATCGTATTTACCAAATTACTTCAAGTGGGAACGTAAGCGTATTGAGTGGTACTGGAGTAAAAGCTTCAGTAGACAATTTACCGGCGCTTAGCCATTACGACCAGCCTAATGGTATTGCTGCAGATAGTGATACCGGCATATTATATATATCTGAATACGGATCATCTAATAATCTACGAAAAATACAGATCCGGTAGACGAGAACCTAGAACCTAGAACATTGTTTTGGGGCTGTTTAGGCCCTTTTGTTATTAAATTTGTAGCTTTTTAATGTGTAACATACCTTAATTTTTTTATGGTACGAGGCGATGCTGTTTTTGGTATTGGGCAGGAGTCGTTTTGTAGTGTTTTCTAAATGCTGAATAGAATGATGATTTACTGTTGAAACCGCTTGCCAGCGCTATGTCTATAATCGCATTTTCGCTTTCTTTTAATTGTGGCAGAGAATGTTCAACTCGAAAATTATTTATATAGGTATAAAACGATGATTTTAAATGTACGTTTAGTACCTCGGATAGCTCATGAATACTCACGCCAGCAGTGATCGTAAGTTGCTTTAGGTTTAAGTCGGGTAATAGAAATAATCTATCGATATGAATCTTCTCTTTGAGCGATTCGGCTATAGCTAAAGCACTCGATTCATTTATACGTAATTGACGAGAGCTATCTGCTGTTGATTTTTCTTGGGTGTTTTCATCTTGTTGGATAACTATTTTAGTAAACGTCGATGTGCTTGCGTGCCGTCCAGAAATTAATATCGCAAAAAGTAACACGTAGAGCGCCCGAATAAACTCGAATATACGAATAACTAGATCACTAACGTTCATATCAAAAAGAATTTTAATGGTTAAGAATATATCGACGCTTAGGTCGCCTATAAACCCTAGAATAAGTACTAATGTCGTACGTTCAGCTGGAGTTAAATCGTTCGAAAAAAAACGTCGTCTAAATTCGAGTAAGGCATAGGCGCTGTAGATAACAAAGCATACATATAAGCTAGTAAGGACTCCCCATATGCATAAGCTTGCTTTATACGCTAACACGCTATTAATTCCATAACTGTACTGGTATAGCGAGTATAATAAGAGCGGTCCAAAACCGATTAATATCGGGATGAGTAAATTTAAGCGTTTTAATAATACTCGCTGGGCAATGAGATAGATTAATGGGCCGGCTAGCCAATAGCTGTTGTTAATAATTTCCGGCAATAGAAGGTGTATTTGTTTGATGACATTAATGACAAAGTAGTTCCATATAGGGACTAAAAATGTCGTGATTAACATTAAAAAAAGTAATGTGCCGAGCTTGAAAGTCTTTTTTAGAACGCCTGTAATAAGGAGTTTTAGTGCGAAAAACAATCCTACTCCCAGAGTTAGTGGGTAGCATAAGTGGAAAGATGTCACAAAAGATTGGGTCATAAAAAATTGATTAACAGTGTTAGTTGATTAAAGTTATAAATTCTACTGTATAACGTACGAGTCTGATAGCTAATGTGTGGAGGATGGAGCAGGGATCTTACGTTATTATACTCACTACTAAATAGCGGTTAAGGGGAGGCGTAAACTAGTCGGTCGATTTATTCGAAGCCCGCTGCCAGGCAGGGTCAGGTTTCCATGTGCGCACCCAATCAGGGATATCACCGGCGGGCATGGGGCGCGCTATTCCATAGCCTTGGGCGTGTATGCAGCCGAGTGATAGCAGGGCTTCCCCATGGGCAATGGTCTCAACGCCCTCAGCGATGATGTCTAAGCCAAAAGCGGATGCTAAACCTATTATGCCTTGGATAATGGCTAGGTCGTCTAGGTCGTCAAGCATGTCACGTACAAAGCTTTGGTCTATTTTTAAAACCTTTGCTGGTAAACGTTTAAGGTACGTTAATGAAGAGTAACCGGTACCAAAATCATCGAGTGAAAAATTCACACCAAGTGCACGGCACTCATTGATTACCATAGAAACCTGTGCGATGTCGCTAAGTGCACTGGTTTCTAATATTTCTAGTTCTAAGCTTCCCGTGGCGGTTTCTGGGTACTGCTCAAGAATTGATTGTAGGCGTTGAACAAATTCCGGTTGCTGCAATTGTAAGGCGTTAATGTTGACACTTATCGGAATGTTTTGCCCAATGTCGCGCCATAATTGCATTTGTTTAAGTGCGGTTGCAATTACCCATTCGCCGACACTAATACTTAAAGGGTGCTCTTCGATTACGGGTAAGAAGGCTGCAGGAGGTAATATGCCTTTATCTGGATGTTGCCAGCGAATGAGTGCCTCAGCGCCTACAACCTTTCCTGTTTGCATATTCACTTTAGGTTGATAAAATAAAACAAATTGTTCTTTTTCGAGTGCAGAGCGAATATTTTCCAGCTCCTCTCTCTGATTTTTAACCGCGACATCTTTTGCTACATCAAACAAGTGAAAGCAATTTTTACCGGCTTGCTTGGCAAGGTACATTGCTTGATCGGAATGCCGCAGTAATTGCTCGGCATCTACTCCGTCCTGTGGATAAATAGTCACGCCGATACTGGCCGAAACCTGCACGGTTTTTCCTTTTAATGTGATGGGACTGGCGGCCGCTTTCAGCATGCGTTCTATTAGAGGTTCGCAATCACGCGGCTGATCTAATTCCGTCAAAACGGCAACAAATTCGTCACCGCCAATTCTGGCAAGTGTATCGGAATCGCGTAGTGCGCGCTTAATGCGATCCGCTATGTGGATTAATAAGTCGTCACCATCGCTGTGGCCATAAGTGTCGTTTATCTCTTTAAATCCATCTAAATCCAAAAATGCGACAGCAATAGATTGACCGCGCCGCTGATTTTGAACCATGGCTTGTTGCATACGATCGGCTAATAAAGTGCGGTTGGGTAAGCGTGTTAGGGGGTCGTAATGCGCAATGTGCTCTAGCACAGCATTGGCGTGCGCTAGGCTACGGTTAGCATCCTCTAGTTCACGGTGGGCATCTTTCTGTCCGCTAATATCTTGGAATATGCCCGTTAATTTTGTTGTTTTACCGTTTTCTTGTGTCACTCTGCAGGTCGTTCGAATATCAATTTTTCGACCTTTAGTGGTGTAGGTTTCGAGTTCGAGGTCATAATCTTTTCCGTCCGCTATTGCAGCTTGCAGTGCTGCAGTAATGGTTTCTCGCGATTCAGGTAAGAAATAACTCACGCCGGCATCTACGGTAGGATTGAACTCTTCAGGTGAAGTGTCGTGTAAGTGATACGTTTCTGCGGTCCAAAAAAGCTCTCCACTCACTGTATCTAATTCCCAGCCGCCGACCTTGGCAATTTGTTGAGACTCGTCCAGTAATTTTCGAGCGCGAAGCAACTTTAGGTCGGCCTCCTTTAGTTCCGTGACATCTGTATTGGTGCCAAACCACTCAATAACCTGTCCTGTGTTGTCAAGTACCGGCAAGGCTTGGCTAATGTGCCATCGGTATTCGCCACTAGCATTTTTGAGTCGGAAACGTGTTTTATAGTGACCGCAGTGTTTGAGTGAATCGGTCCAGCTAAGTAAAGTTTGTTCGAGATCTTCGGGGTGAATTAGATCTTTCCATCCGGATTTTAATATGACGTATTCAGACACGCCAAAGTAGTCGATTACACGTCTATTAACATAGCGTAGTGCACCGTTTGGCGCAGCGGTCCAAACTTGCTGAGGGATGGCCTCGCTGAGCATTTTAAATCTGTGCTCGCTGTCGTTTATGCTGCTGCCATCTGTGCTTTTTTGACTTATGTCACGAGTAATGCCAAGTACGGCGTAGACTTCACCTGATGCAGTGCATAGTGGCGATACTTGGATCGCTATTCGACGTGAAGTATTGTTTAGGTCCTTGAGTTCGCATTCAAAAATATCCGATTCGCCTTCGAATATACGCTTGCTCATATCGCTTAGAGCGAGTTTATCGTCGTTAGATAAGAATTGAGTAAGGTTTAAGTCTGTGGCCTGGTCTAGGGTATCAGCTTGAAGAAGACGTAATCCTGCGGTATTGCCGTGCAATACAGACGAGTTGGCGCTGATAATGAATACGGCTTCAAGGCTGTCCTGATAAAGCTCAGCAATACGGTTCTGCTTAATGTGAGCATGTGCAGTCTTAAGTAGCGTTTTTGGGGTTTTTTCGCGGTCCACTGCGTTCCTAAATTTTATTATATGAGGTGATTAATACGCTGTGATCGTGTTAGACAACAGGCTTAACTAAGGTCGAAACGAAATTATCGAGTATTTTCAGTGTAGCTGAAAAAACGAGGATTTGATGCTAAAAAAGGTGACAAGTTTTATGTGATCTCGATGCTTTCAGTTAATGGGTGGATATTTCGCGAATTCAGGCATTAAACGCAAAGGTTAAGTTGCTCGAAACATACTGTTTTAGTACATTCTGTGTTTGTAAACACCTACAAACAGTTCAGATATATCAAATAAGGTTTGAGCGGCCTACGTACACTCTCCATCGATCGTGAGGCATAAAAACGATACATAAACTACGTTTATAGGATGCTTCATAGGCGTGTTCTTAGTATGTTGATGTTTTCAAAGTCTTGCTAAATTAAGGCTTAAAAGTCATAGTTAGTGTCCAAGTGCATTGATTGATCAATACATTGGAGTTTATAACCGAACGAGAAATTCGATATGATATTTCAGCAGTCTTTCAAAAAATTGTATGTGGCGCTAATGACATTCGTTATGACCATCTTCGCGACAACGGCCTTTATTGAGGTCACTGTAATGAATGATGTGCCCATATCGGTCTATATTTCAAAATTTGATGTTTGGGCACCGTTATTAATAAAGCCTCTTGCTATTCTTATCATTACACCATTGCTAGGCGCCTTTATCATTCAGCGTGGCTATAAGAGTACATTAAACGGAGAGGAGTTGGATTGTCGAAATAGTTTAGGGAAGCAGGTAAAGATAAAAATGTCCGATATACGCGATATGAAAACTTACAATATTCCTGTAATCCCCGTCGTTAAAATTAAAATCGAATCGATGTTCTGGTCAATTTGGGTATCTAAAGATGCGACCGATCATATATCCACGCTAAAATAAACACCCGATCTTTAAGTAAGGTCAAGCTTAATATTGCAATGAGTGTTGAGCTTCTTTTGAATTTTTGGTTTAAATTTTTGGTTTAAATTTTTGGTTTAAATTTTTGGTTTAAATTTTTGGTTTAAATTTTTGGTTTAAATTAATGGTTTAAACCAGAATGGTCGTATTGGTTTATTCTAAATTGAAATTAAACTGAAATGTTACCAAGTATTTGGCATCGTATCTGTAAAATAATAGCGTAAAAAAATTTGTATATAAACTCTATAAACAAAAAACCGGTCTATTTTACACTGATTGATACGCTCCCTCTAAGCTAACTATTGGTGTCATTTATAATGACTTAATCAGGTGATAGATACCGCGACGTCTCTAGACTCGAGGCATAGGGACAAGAGATAAAGAGATAAAGAGATAAAGCAGTGCAAGCCAAATCAAAGAATAACGTAAGCCAAAGGGTCAAAATACGAGTAGGCCTCTTAAGCCTATTTATTGCCATAGCGGGATACAGTTTTTATTGGCCAAATGCTTACACGGACATTATGGAAAGCGACGATGTAGGTTTCTCTAATGCGTCTAATTCTTCCAGTATAATTCAGGTGGATTTTGAATCTATTAAGCCGGGGATATTTAATACGGCCAGTTTAAAGGCAGTATTCGAATCTACAGCGCCTTGGAGTAACGGTTTAGAGGAAGGTCGAGCTGAAATTGTTCAGGAAGAGCGCAATCAATTCTTACGTATAGGCTATGTTGGAAATGAATTTGGCCCTAGCCGTGGCGGCGTTCAATTTTCTGTACCATTATCGAAGGCTTATTCTGAGCTATTTTTATCGTATCGCTTGCGATTTTCAGATGGTTTCGACTTTGTTCGCGAGGGAAAACTTCCTGGATTTGTTGGTGGAACGGCACCAACAGGATGTGTATCAGATAAGCATGGGTTTTCTGCAAGAAACATGTGGCGAGGCGGTGGTGTAGCTGTTCAGTACCTTTATTCCCCAAATAAAATATCGGCTTGCGGTGATGACTATATCTACAAAAAAGATGGCGTTGAACAAAAATTTACGACAGGTCGTTGGCAAACGATAGAGCATCGGCTAGTAATGAATACCCCCGGTTTGAACGATGGGGTACTCCAAGCTTGGATAGATGGTCAATTGGTTTAGATATTCAAGATTTTTATTATCGTGATCAGGGCTCCGATTTCTCAATTGATGGATTGTATTTCTCGACGTTTTTTGGCGGAGGTAACATCACTTGGGCCCCGAAAGTTGATCAGTTTGCCGACTTCGACGATTTTATTATATCGAAAAGCCCCATTAACCATTAACCATTAACCATTAACCAATAGTTAATATGGGGAGTTAAAGTTATTATTCTGTTCTGCGAGGTTTGGAGTTAATCCTTGAGTTTGATTCAAACGAATCATTATAATCAGGTGTATATTGTAATGAATTGTTAATGCTGTATAGCAATCTACTCACTTATGAGATTCACTTATGAGATTCACTTATGAGATGCACTTATGTATTGCGATAGTGTATTCCATTAATACCTCTTATTACGTATAGTTTATTGTACAAGGAGACCGTGTGTACGTTCCAAAATTTAATGAAGAAAATAACCTAGATACTCTGTATGAGCTTATTCGAAAGAAACCCTTGGGTGCATGGTCCACTTTGATCGACGGTGAAATAGTCGTAAATCATATCCCTTTTATTCTTCATGAAAACCGTGGTGAATACGGCACATTAGTGGGGCATGTGGCGCGATCAAATCCGGTTTGGAAAAGTTTTTCACACGATATAAATTCTGTTGTCGTCTTTCAGGGTGACCAATCTTACATTTCGCCATCGTGGTATCCGAGCAAACAACAGCATGGTAAAGCTGTACCCACGTGGAATTACGTCGTTGCGCACGCGCATGGAATTCCGAAAGCAATTGAAGACGTTAATTGGTTGTTAGAGCATGTTAATGAGCTCACCGACATACATGAACAAAACCAAAGTTTTCCATGGAAAGTAAGCGATGCGCCCAAAGAGTTTGTCGAAAAATTAGCACGTGCCATAGTTGGTATTGAAATACCTGTAATTAAGTTGAGCGGCAAGTTTAAGCTGGGCCAGAATCGGCCAGAGGCTGATCAGCAAGGTATAATTTCCCGTTTAGAATCCAAAGATAATGCTCAAGCGCAGGGGCTTGCAAAAGAACTAGATCGATTTATTCAATATAATAAACCCAACACTTAATGTCAGGCTTGTATTGCGGCTAATGTAAAGGCTAGCGGTGTAGAGAAATAGCGTGCGGGGATTAGTGAGGGGACTCTCTGTAGAGCGTGATATACAAACTCATCTAAAGGCGTTAAGCGTGCTATAACTAACTATAGGATTTTTTTGTAATCCCGTAATTCTGGGAATAGTCAGTGTGGAAGTATACTTAATCTCGAAAAAGGAGAAATTATGCCGCTAAAGAAGAGTGTATTAATCACGGGCTGTTCAAATGGAATTGGTTTAGCGGTCGCTAAGGGTTTACAAAACGAATTCCATGTAATTGCTACTGCTCGAAAATTAGACGATGTTAAGAGTTTGACGGAAAGCGGGTTCGACACAGTACAGTTAGATCTCGCAAATGAGCAAAGTATTGAAGTAGGCTTTCAAAAGGTTCTAGCATTAACCGACGGAAAGATATATGGACTTTTCCATAATGCCGGTTATGCACAAATTGGTGCTATAGAAGAGCTGCCTACAAAAGCCTTAATTGAACAGTTTCAAATAAACTTTTTTTCTTGGCACCATTTGACGCGTCTAGTTATGCCGATCATGCGTGAGCAGAACGAAGGGCGCATCATATTTAATAGTTCAATGTCTGGGCTTGTGGCGGGGCAGTTTAATGGGGCTTATACAGCGACAAAACATGCACTGGAAGGTTATGCCGATACCTTACGTCACGAGCTTTATATTAGTAAACTAAATGTTCATGTTAGCTTGCTCGAGCCAGGTCCTGTCGAATCGAAAATTCGAGGAAATGCGGTTTCACATTTCGAGCATCATATCGATCCCAGTAATAGCCCTTATCAGCTTGCCTATGGCGTAGTGCAAAAAAATCTTCACTCCAAAAGCTGGAAGTGGCATTTTACTTTGCCGGCTTCTAGTTGTATCAAACCAGTAAAGCATGCACTTGAAAGTAAAAACCCTAAAGCCCGATACCCTGTAACAATACACACACGACTATTTTCATTCTTACATCGACTGCTTCCAACAAAAGCGTTTGATATAGCGGCTTTCATTTTATAAAAATTTTTATCTAAGTGAATTTTATCACTAGATTAATGTGTAATATTCTCAAATACTTGTAGGTATTAAGCTGGTTTTACTACATCGAATTAGACCAACTAGACAGTTTTTATGGTAAATATATCTTATTAGAAATTCGATTAAAATCCAATGTATGTTAAGAAATTAAATTGTTTGCTTACGTAACTGACCTGTTTTTACTGACACTTAACGTGTTATCTTGGTGAACTAACGATGCGTACTGATTTGCGCACCAATCTCATCTAGATTAGATGTTTTTACTCTAGAAGGATGTGGCGTATGTGTTTTTAAATTTTGGTAATAGACTTAAGTATGGTTATTTTACTATCGTGTCGGCATGATGATAAGGCTGGCGCTGAATCCAATACTGATAATGTTCTAATAAGTGATTTTTTGTTGCAGTCGATTATCAAGTATCAAGTATCAATAACTCAAGGTGCTTTGTGATGCCGGCGGGAAGGCGACAGTTCTGCATACGTGTGGCGTGTATAATTCACGTGAAGCAGGGCGGCTCTACATAAAATGTTTTCATTGGGTAAGACAAAACGGCATCGGATCTACTTGACGCGATTACCTTAGAAAAATTTCTTGAGGCATCGGCACTACTTGAATATTACGGCCATTACGCGAATACTTAAAAAGCCAAGTATGCATAGAGCTGTAGGTCTCATCGCTTACTGTGACTTGATATATACGTAGTATTGAGTATATCCAACTTCTAAATATGAAAATTGTTGTTTTTCTAGTACTGAGAGGTAGTACGGTTGACGGATTCTTGAGTACGATCTGTTATGCTAGCTTCTCGCATAGGACCTATTTGCGTGATAACTAGGTTCTCTAGATCCCACTGCAACTAAACAACTGAAATACTACTATGAAAACACTTGTTTCCCTTGCTCTATCGTTCTGTTTCCTATTCTCTAGCTCGAGTGTATTTGCCACTGAGCTTGTGGATATTGGTCCGGCTGTAGGTAGTATTGTTGATGAAATCGACGTGCTTGACTCTACTGGACAGCCGCAAAAAATTAAATCGCTTGCTGGATCAAAAGGTCTGGTCTTGGTTCTTTTTCGCTCAGCCGATTGGTGTCCATATTGTAAAAAGCACCTAATCGAAGCGGGAACGTGGCAAAAAGATCTTGAAAAGCGTGGATTTTCATTAGCGGCTATTTCGTACGATTCACCGAAGGTTCTCGCAAAATTTCGTGATGTGAAAAATATAAACTACCCTTTGCTTTCGGATCAAAATCAAAAGACCTTTTCAGCATTCGGCGTATTAAATGTCGAGCACAAAAAGGGTAGTCATGGTTTTGGCATTCCTTACCCCGGAGTGATTGTTTTTGACGCTGAAGGTAAGGCTAAATATAAGTATTTTTATCAGGGCTATAAAAAGCGCGCGAGCTGGGACTTAATTGACGTCGCGACGCGTTAATGGTGCATAACGAATACTTCCGTGGAGGAGGTATTCGTTTCTAGGTTATTTTAATTTTTGTGAAGTTTTGTGAAAGCTTTAACCGTGTTCTAAGTAAGATTTCTTTAAGTCTAGAGCGGTTATGCGAGCCCTAAGATAGTTCTAAGATAGTTCTAAGATAGTTCTAAGATAGTTCTAAGATAGCTTCTATATTGTATGTAAATAGACCGTGAGTACGTAAAACTGACTATCATTACACTCCGTATAATGCTTTTAGTGTTTGATCGATTTTATACAGTCTGTGGTAGAATAATTAACCTATCATACTATTATAAAATCACCCTCTATTATGACCTTCCATTTCGACGAAATTGCACGTGTTCATTCGTGCTACAAGCAAAAGTTTGGTATCCCTCGTCAATCCGGGCTTAGCCCCAGCGTACGCTCAACAATTGAAATATTGCCCCCGTATAATCGTATCGAAGCGTTCGAAGATTTAAAGCATTCGAGCCATATATGGCTTCAGTTTGTGTTTCATAAAAATAACCGTGTTACCTGGAAGCCGAAGGTAAAAGCGCCTCGTCTTGGCGGGAACCGCAGTGCAAGTGTTTTTGCTACGCGTTCACCAGTAAGGCCTAATCCAATCGGTCTGTCAGTTGTCGTTTTAGAGGGGATTGAAAAAACATCAGAAGGTTTGTTTTTAACGGTATCAGGCGCAGATCTAATGGATGGAACCCCGATCATCGATATCAAACCCTACGTCCCTTATTGTGATTGCCTACCGGAGGCAGAGAATAGTTTTGCTGCGCAAGCACCGGTTTTCTTTGAGGTTGTTATACCGGATTTAGTTCGAAAAGACCTTCTTGCTACAGCAATAGAAAACTTTGATGTTCAAATTATTGAAACTCTACGTACAAACCCTGCACCGCAATACCAGCGTGGAAGACAGCGTGACGGACAAAGAAAAGACGGGTGTGAATCTCAAGAGGAAAGTGCTCAAGTACTTCGAAGTTATGTCGTTCAGCTATATAACTTCGATATTCATTGGTGCCAACGTGCAGATGATGTGATAGAAGTGTTAAAGGTACTTAAACTCCAGTAGGCGTCAGTACCGCTTATTTTTTGAACTGTGTTAAAAATGATACAGTATCATTGTCTTTGTATGTTAATCGTTTGGTAAACCCAATAGATGCATAACGTAGTCAGAATATCTTTGATCCCTAGTAACGATTCAACATAAGTTTCAATAAGCGCGGAGTTTACCATCAAATATCTCATAGGTTTTTAAACCATTTTTCTCGGAGATAACGTGCAAGACGTTTTTTTTTAGTGGATGAATCCCTATTCACTGTGAATTGAATTGACCTAGATAAACTACAGAGTCCTGAAGCGTATAGAAATTTAAGTGAGAAATAACGAGCGTTTTAGAAAAATACCTGTCATTGATTTTATGAACTATTTTATGAACTATTTTATGAACTATTTTATTGGGGAGTATATCTGAATTGTTACAGATGTTTTCGTGTTAGATAATGGCTCGCTTAAAGTAGGTGATATGGCTCGGAAGAAAAGTTGTTGGCACATAAATCTTGCTAGTCTTGTCTAATTGTTGTCGATCAATGTAAATGTTTTGTTCGATATACAGGTGTTGTCTAGATCAACTTATGTGCTCCTTATACTGTGGGTATGCATATAGCGCCATGTAGCGAAAATAAATAGATTGAAAAGAAAATTATGACGCGTCAGTAGAGGTGAGGTGCTCAAGAATCTTGATTTCCGGAACAATATTAAATTTTTGTGTGCTCCCTTGTTGGGGTCCTGATAAGCTATGAAAACGCACGTTCATGATCGAAATTATTGACAATTTTTAAAAAAGGAATTACGAATATTTATTGGGTGTCAATATGTGGGTGTCAGTATGTGAGGGTCGGCGCCCCGCATGATAACTATCACCTACAGTTGTAACCCTATATCCAAAATATAATGGATTAAGCTTATTTATGTGTGAGTAGAAAAGATGTAAATATTTTGTAAATATGATTTTAGTATGTAATTGAAGTTTTTTAATACAGTATAGTATACGCGCTTATATTGTCTGAGCAATCATACAGCGTTGAAAGACGTGACCTTACTTGAAACATATTAATATGGATTATAATTATGCTTTTTAGACGTAGTTGTTTATTTTTGATGTTGCTGACATTGTGTTCAGCAAATATTTTTGCGGCCCCTCCATTGCCTGATTCTTTTGACTCGGCGCCTTTTGAAATCCTGAATTTCGATCAACATTGTAAAAGTATGTTCGGTTCTGAAGCGTTTTACGACGAAACAGGTCCGCACGTCTATGATGGTGGCTGTTCAGTCAATGATACCCAGCGCACTATATCTGTAGCTGATATTTGCATGACTCAGTACTCATTAGACCATGAGCCGGTTTTGATGGGTAATGCCGCAGGAGATTGGGCCTGTACTGATTGGGTGGACACAGAGCACAAGGTGATTCCTTTAATTCTGGTTGCGAGTGATCTAATCTTTGATGTCGCAGAGGTTGATGGGGGAATCAACAATTCAGCGCGCGTACTAGAAAATGTTCGAACTTGGTATGCGGATCACATGGCCAGTGGCTCCACGTTTTCCGCTGTTAGTCCAGTGATAAAATTCTCTTCGAAAACAGCGCAGGAGTGGGTTGACCTATCGTGTATGACAGGTGCTATTTCAGAGCGTGATGCGTCTTGCGATCCTAGCTTACCTGAAACAACAGACGAAGATCGCTTTATCTATTTTTTTGCGGCGAAGGACGAAGCGGTTGCCCTATTGGCTGACGCCCCTACGACACTGAATGCCTATGTCTCGGTATTTGTTTTTACCGGAACCGATTTTGATACAACTTTCTTGGGAGCGGCCGCACAAGGTCCGTCAACAGGTAAGGCGTATAATGTGCAAGCTCCTCAAGTCGCTGCTTGTGATGAAAATTTGGTAGAATGTGGGTTGTTTCCTGTTGCTCATGAACTGGGTCACAATATAGGATTGGCTCACTCGGGCGAAGCTTTTCCTAATGACCCTGACAAATTTAAGTCTGTGAAGCAAAACCCGTTCTGGCCGGACGCATTAATATTAGAAGGCGAACAAACAATTATTGACGCCTCTCCATTTTTCTCTGTCGAAGGCAACGGCGATCCCGTTCACCAAGAAGCCGAACTATTTGACAGTATGAGCGGTATCCAAACTGAGGGAACTACCGATATCAATGGTGGGTTAAATGTGGGGTGGACAGATGCGGGCGATTGGCTAAGTTATACAGTTGTGGCGCCAGAAAGTGCTACCGGTGAATATGAGATAAGCTATAGAGTAGCAAGTAATGTTTTTGGAAGCGCATTCCGTCTAGAAAACGAAAGCGGCTCGATAGTCTACGACTTTGTACAAGTACCGAATACTAGTGGTTGGCAGAATTGGACTACGCTAACGACTACAGTTAGCCTGCCTACAGATGGGGCTCAAGTGCTTAGAGTTGTTGTTGCGTCAGGCGGCTGGAATCTCAATTGGTTTGAAGTTCATGCAGCTAATGAACCTTGTACAAGCTGTCCTCCATTCGAAACTATTCAAATTGAAGCCGAAGATTACGCGTCTAGCAATGGCGTACAATTAGAAAATACCAGTGATCAGAATGGAGGACAAAATGTTGGATGGATCGATGCTAATGATTGGATGTTCTATTTGCCTATAGATATCCCCACAACAGGTGATTACCTTATTGAATATAGAGTAGCGAGCATGACCGGTACAGGTACGTTACAGCTAGAAGAATCCGCTGCTTCACTTAATTATGGGTCGCTGGCTATTCCTAATACCGGTAGTTGGCAAGGTTGGACAACTATCCAGCATACGGTTCAACTGGACGCCGGTAGTCACGAATTTACTATTAATGCCTTAAGTGGCGGTTGGAATATTAATTGGTTTAGGATCTCGTCCGTAGTGAATTAATGCGAGATACTAATTAACGCTCATTAGGAAGACTCGTTAATTGTTGTTATACACTGTGCTGACTGGAGTGTGCATTGTAGTCGATAATCGTACCGCGATATTGACTACAAGCACAGTGTGTATTTAGGCTCTGCATCGAAAGTTATACACGAATAGCCAAAAATTCGTAGTAGAAATGAAGGAGTTTTTTAGTTGAAAATAACTCTTAATTCGCCAACGCCAACGCCAACGCCAACGCCAACACTTTGATGCCATTAAGTTGTAATCTAAGAATATGGAAACTATTATCTCGACATAGATTAAATCAATAATTTTTTCTGTGTTATCCAATATTTGCTTTATATGAGTGAGTGTCTATGAGTGAGGGCCTATGAGTGAGGGCCTATGAGGGAATTCCCCCAATAAATATAAAAATATTGGCTGTTGATGTGTCTTTTAAATATTACTGATGGCGTAAAGCCTGTGTAGGCGCCAATCTGCTCGCAACGAAGGCGGGGATTAAGCAGGCTATTATTGAAACAAATAATAAACTGAAAAAAGCTAGGGAATATACGTTAACGTCAAACGCTTGTACCTGGTAAAGCTCATTGGCTAAGGTGCGTGCCATTATATAGGCTGTGATTAAGCCTAGACCTAATCCCGCAATACTCAGTTTTAATCCGTGCATCAATATCAACTTAATAATACTGTATTGGTTTGCTCCAATAGCCATTCGAATCCCGAGTTCACGTGTACGAGAGTTGATTAAATATCCCATTACGCCACTAATTCCACTTACAGTTATCAATAAAGCCAGTAGTGCAAAAATGGTGAGCAGTATCGCAAGCAATGATTGAAACGATATCGAATTTGTAACGGCTTTATCGAGAGTTTCAGTTTTTGCAGTACCTTGTAGGATGTCGATACGTTTTATAATGGCTTTAATGTCTTCCTCATAACGTTTTGATTTTATCAAGTTTGGAGGCAGTTTTGCCAGTACAGCTATATGCGGCATCGGGTTCTGGCTTAAGTTCTGATAAACTCTTAACTGGCCTGTATTTGTTAACCCATGTTCCTTTATGTCCTTTGTAATACCAATAATACTTAACCATGTTACCCCTTCGTCGAACGAAATTTTATGTTCAAGTGCAGTCTGGTTCGGCCATAGGTTTTTGGCGAATGATTGGTTAATTATTACAACTGCTTGACTATTCTCATCGTCATTACGATTGAAAAATCGTCCAGCAATTAACTCCACGCCTAAGGTTTCCATGTAGCCGTCACTAATATAACGATTATAGGCTTTGGGCAATATACTGTTTTTGTCGAAATCACGATCGTCGAATTGTATTGCCGTACGAATAGGTGAGAATTCTAACCCAACGGTATCCATAGGGTAGGTCATGCTAAGGCTGGACTGCTGTATGTAAGGGAGTAGTCGTACTTCACTTAGCAATTCTTGTTCAAATCTACGTTGTTCAGAAGCGTCTGGATAGCGGCTAAAATTCAGGTCTAGTTGAACAATGCCAATATCTTGGCTGTTAAAACCCGTATCTTGATGTTTTAGACTGTAAACACTTTTAACGGCTAAGCCAGCAGAAGTTAGTAAGCCTAGCGATAGTGCAAATTGGCCAAGTAATAAGGCTGTGCGTATCGTGCCGCCAGCACTACGAACACTTACCTTCCCGCCTTCTTTGAGCGCGCTAACTAATTCAACTTTATGCAGGCTCGGAGCTAATCCTGACAGGATCCCGATGGAGATGGCACATACAAGCGTAAAAATTACGACGTGGCTATCAATACGTATTTCTGATGCGTAAGGGCTAAAGTTCTGCACCAAGTCTTTTAGGCTGTCTGTTCCAATGTAAGTAAATAATAAGCCGATAAATCCGCCAGAAAATGCCAGGATAAGACTTTCGATTAACCGTAAGCGAACCAAGACCCAACGGTTCGCACCAATCGATGCTCGAACAGCGAATTCACGTTGTCGTTTTGCATGTTGGGATAAGATTAAGTTGCTCACGTTGGCGCAAGCGATAAGTAGTAATATCAATGTTGTGGCTAACAATACGTGGACATAGGCTTTACTATCTTGGGTTATTTCGTCGTGTAGTGAGGCGGCTATTGCATGTGAACCTTCTTTTGTACTGTAGCTATCGGGATATTCACGAATTAGGTTTTTCGATATTGATTCAAGTTCGTGATTGAGCGTGTCTATATCTACATTATCTTTGAGCTTTCCAAGGCTAGAAATCCATCGTGCCGATCGATTTTCTATTGTTTCTTCACTTGAGCGAAAAGGACATGATGATACGGTTAAATAGATATCTTCTATTTGAGGGAATTGCGGAAAGTGCGGAAGCACGCCAATAATCTTATGATTACGATTATTCATCTCGACGGTACGGCCAATAATATCTTCGTCACCATCAAAGGTATTTTTCCAGAATTCGTAGGATATTAGCATCAAGGCTTCAGAGCCGATGGATTCTTCCTCGGAAGTAAATAAGCGACCACTAATGGGCTGTATACCAAGCATTGGAAAATAGTTAGATGTTGTGACACCTGCGCGCACTGGTATAGGGTCACCAAAGCCATACATGGTGAATACCATAGAATGGTATTCAGCGATTTCATCGAGCTGTGTTGATTGCGTTCGAAAATCATTAATATCTTTTACGGAATACCCATGGGTGGCATCGTTAGCTTGGTCGTATTGCTTTAATACGACGAGCTTGTCTGCTTCGGCATACGGTGTTACTTGGAATAAAAGGCCATTGGCTATCGAGAAAATCGAACTGGTTGCTCCAATCCCCAATGCAAGTGTGAAAACTATAATCAATGAGACTATTGATTGTGAGCGAAATTTTCGAAACGCATAACGACTATCATTTAGTATGTTTTGAAAGGTTGCCTGAATGATTGTATGAAACTTATCCCAAAATTTTTTCCTATATGATAATTTGATGAGTATGTTCATAGTTTAGGCCTCAGCAATAGCCATAATCGTGGGGTTCATTAATTCTGCAGAAGGTATTACGATTTCTCCGTCGAATAAGTGAACGATGTTATTTGCATAATCGGAATACCGACTATCGTGCGTTACTATGCAGACGGTTACGCCTTCGGAATTTAGATCTTGTAACAGTTGCATAACGGCGTCACCATTTTTTGAATCAAGGTTGCCTGTTGGTTCATCTGCGAGTAAGAGTGATGGCTTTCCTATGATCGCGCGTGCGACAGCTACTCGTTGCTGTTGGCCGCCCGATAGCTCTGTAGGTTTATGTTGAGAGCGCTCAAACATATTCACTTTAATTAATACTTCCTCTACCATGATTTTTCGTTGTTGTTTGTTGACCCCTCGGTAAATAAGCGGTAATTCAACGTTCTCGTATACCGTCATATCACCAATTAAGTTAAAGTCTTGAAATATAAATCCAATTTCATTATTTCGAACAGCGGCCATTTTTTTTGAGCTTAAAGTGCCTACGTCAATACCGCTAATGTGATAGTCACCGCTACTGGGTTTGTCGAGCAGCCCTAATAGAGATAAAAGTGTCGATTTTCCTCCGCCAGACGGACCTTCAATCGACAAGTAATCGCCTTTCGCAATCGATAGATTAATATTGTTTAAGGCATAAACGTCACTTCCCGCTATAAACCGTTTTGTGACCGATGACATACGGAGTAATACTTCTTTTGGCATGATGTTTCCTTTGGCTGTCACTTAGTTAGTTTTATTTCTTTTGTTGGGTAAAATCTGGAAAGATCGCTAATAATGACGATGTCTCCGGCGCTTAATCCAGACAGTATTTGGACCTTGCTTGTCGAGTGTTTTCCGAAACGAACTGTTTTTCTATGGGCCGTATGTTTGGGCCCAAATACATAGAGATCTAGATCGTGATTAGGATGCCATTGTTCGGGCTTATCGATAACAAGTGTATTGCTAGCGCGATCAATTTCGATAATACCGTCGACACGTAAATCGGGGCGTGCTTCGCTTGGGAGTCTATCGTCTATAAATACATCTACGGTGACAGTGCCATTTATTACGGCAGGGTCAACTCGTGAAACATGGCCGTTAATTTTACTGCGGCGCGTATCTATTATGACGTTCTGGCCAATGGCCACATCTTTGATCTGTCGCTCTTGCACGCGTAATTCCACTTTTAACTGGTCCTGACTTGCAACACGTGCGATTTCAGACCCGCTGAGTATTTCTTGTCCTACTTCAATATCCATACTTTGTAATATGCCAGGCATGCCGGCACGAACATTTAAGGATTCGACTTTTTCGGCAAGCAAATCGGCTTCGAGTTCTATCTGCTCTACTTTAGCTTCTTCCGCTAGGAATAAATTTCGATGAAGATTTGGCATATGGTCTAGTTTGAATGTTTCGATTTCGGTTCTTCGTTGTAATCTCTCTAAGCGTAAAATCGATTCGTTGTATTGAGCTTGCGGAATAATATGTTTTTCGATTAAAACCTGTTTTGCGTGTTTATCCTGTTCGGCTTGCTTTATTTCAATGGCGAGCAGGATAACTTCAGATTCTTGTTGATGCAGTTCAGTAAGTTGTTGTTCTCGCAGTGCGGCTAATGCTGTTTGAGAGACTTTGAATGCGACTCGTGCTTTCAGGTGGCGTTGGCGTAATTCTGGGGATTCTAACCTTGCAATAAGCGTTTCTTTGTCGACCTTTGCGCCCGGTTCTAGAATGCGCTCGACGACACGTGCGTTTACCTGAGCAGATATCCATAAGCGCTTTATCGGAACTAGATTTCCCGGCGCGCGCACATCTTTTATTAGATTGGCTTTGAGTACGTGCACGGCACGTATCTCGTGGTATGAAACACTCGCCGTAGGCTTCAAAACAGTCGTAAGCCCCCACACGTTAATCACAACCAAAACGAGAATCGCTAAGACTACAACTCTTTTTCTTTTGCGTGAGAGGTGGGGGGCAGACGTTGCTTCGAGTAAGGTTTGCATGAATGTTCCTTTATGAATTCATGCAGACTCTAGCAATGTGAAGGCTGTTGTAGGGGAGGGATCGGTTAAGTGTGGTAATTTATGGGTAAAGCGCAGTGATACGGGACTAAACTACGGGAGAAAACGCTGGAAAGCACAATACTCCGAGGATTATCAGTTTAGTCAATGAAGTATGTATAGGCAGGATAATTGATTGCTGGCGGTCAGAGCGGTGGTGATAGACCGCCTATTTATGGGGTGCCGAATGAAGTTGGCGTCCCACCTGACCGTTTATGTTTGTCGTATTTAGGCCGCTAATTTAGCTACCATTTTTGGTGCGAGTAATCTTTGCTGATAGAAATCCTAGTGGGTTGGACGCGATTTAATCTCGAAACCACATTTATCGATCTATGCCTGCGTCTATAGCATAGAGATAAGTTGTTGATAGATAAATTGACCTTGAGCCTGATCGGCTTGAGTTTTCCCAAAAACACGTAAGCCCCATATATTTACCATAATAAATTTCGCTATAAGTTCTGGGTCTTTATCTGCACTTAACTCACCTTGGCTTAGGGCAAGCTTTAGTGTACGTACAATCTCTTGTTCTATATCGTCTAAATAGCCCCGTACTGGGCCCTGTATATCTGTATTGTCGGGGGAGAACTCTAGGAGCGTGTTTATTACAAAGCAACCACGGGCTCGGGTATCGCTGACAACTTCTTCTACAACCTGTAGTAAAAGGTTTTTAATGCCTTCTAGGGGGCTGGCGGCACACTCGAAGCTAGCACGCATCTCGGCTAAGCCTGTGGAATGGTATTTTTCTAATGTTGCTAATAGTAGACCTTCTTTGGATTTGAAGGCCGCATATAAGCTGCCGGGCTGCAGGTTGGTCGCCTTCACAAGATCTGGAATACTGGTTTGGGTATAACCCTGCGACCAGAAGGTTTGCATTGCCTTGTTAAGCACATCGTCTCTGTCAAATTGTATTGTTCGTGCCATCTTAAACCATGCCTCTAGCCAGTTGTGAATAATAATTGAACAGTCATTCAATTATAACTTGAGCGTTCATTCAAAAATGAGTATTCTATATTGAACAGTCACTCAATTATAGAGCAAAAACACTATGACTACATCACTTCGTGAAAAAATCACACAAACTACAGTAGCCTTTAGGGCTCAAGTTCCGGCTGAAGCCTTAAGTGTTATAGATACTACGACGAGCGAGCTTGAAGAAAGTGGTATAGCCGATAACAGCCTTAAAGTTGGCGAGTCGGCTCCTGTATTCAGTCTTCCTAACCAGCGTGGTGAGGTACAAAACCTGCCTAGCCTACTCGCAAAAGGGCGTGTTGTTATCAGTTTTTACCGAGGTGGTTGGTGTCCGTATTGCAATTTAGAGCTTGCCGCTCTTCAGGCGGTTCTTCCTGATATTGAAGCCGCTGGTGCCAGTTTGATTGCTATAACACCTGAGCTTCCTGATAGCTCCCTAACAACAGCCGAAAAGAATGGCTTAAGCTTCGATATTCTAACCGATGAAGGAAATGAAGTAGCAAAATCCTTTGGCTTAGAGTTTGAATTGTCTGAATCTTTACGCCCAATTTATGCAAGTTTTGGCTTAGATATTCCGGCACATAATGGCGATAAAAGCTTTAAATTACCGCTCCCAGCAACCTATGTTATCGATTCTGACGGTAGTGTTCTCTACCAATTTTCTGATGCTGATTATACCAAGCGGTTAGAACCCAGCGAGATCTTGAGTATTTTAGCTTAATCTTTGTACGGTCATTGATTTATTAGGATTTGTCCTGCGTATCTTCGAGCTTTTGCTATAGTTTTAATAGGCTCATCAAGCGACGGGCTTATTATTCTAAAGCGTATAAAGGTCTGTGAGAGAGCTATGACAAAACGTTCTATTTTTGTTGTTGATGATCAGCTTGCGATACGTCGTATGTTTAAGGCTTTGTTTATTGGTGAGCCTTATGAGGTCGACATGGCCGAGGATGGTCTTATCGCCTATCAAGCGGCAACCGCTAAACGCTATGATCTAATTTTGACCGATTACCACATGCCCAATTGCAATGGCATTGAACTCATTACTCGGCTTCGTAAGCTTTCGATGTATAACGGCGTACCGATTCTGGTTGTTAGTACTGAAAGCAATCGCTCTAAAAAAGACGAAGGCCGTAAAGTTGGCGCTAATGGTTGGATTATTAAGCCTGTCGATAAAGAGACTTTAATGCCAGCAGTTCGAAAAATGCTCGGTGACTAACGTTAAGCTAAGCTAAGCTAAGGGAAGCTAAGGGAAGCTAAGGGAAGCTAAGGGAAGCTAAGGGAAGCTACTTGGTGGTAAGAGCAACTAGATATAAGCTAAGCTAATTTCTAATTAAACATAAGCATGTGTATAAAATATACGGTATAAAGCCTCGAGGATTCGGGGCTTTTTTTGTTTTATCTACTCTCATTCCCAATAAGTATTTCGTTATACATATGTTTATGTGTATAAATATTCGGCGTAGATAACTTCTCTGAACTTAAATTCATAGCTTCTACTAGTTAGTGCCCATTAATATGTAGGATTCTACGGCCCAGAGATTTAAACTTCCATCTTCGTGCCGCTGGATCAGGTTGTTTGTAATTAACAAGCACATATATCTAGTAGCGGAAATCTGACAATTTCTATTTCCCTTCGCTACGAGCCATTTATGAATGGGCGCTAGCTAGCCCCCTGTGTCAGGATAGTTGCCGCCTCTAATATTTCATAAGAGGCTAGTAAAATGAGTTCAAAATTCACCCAATCGTTCAAGATTCAAGCTGTTGAGAAGGTTCTTACTCGTAATGAGGG
>JBLIMQ010000013.1:0-57735 GCA_047638775.1 Flavobacteriales bacterium | reverse complement strand
TTGAGGAGCAGTTAGCTCCTCATATCTAAAAAGGGCAGTTACACAGTTTGATTTACAGGCTCGATCTAGTTGTTTGCAATAAGCAAACGCCTATATCAAGTAATGTAAATCTGACAATTTTCATCTTCCCTCACAACGTGCCACTTATGGACCGACACTAATTAACGAGATTAAACCGCCATTTCTGATTGGCATTGCTGTTGGCAGCTGCAGTACGTACGTTCGCACCATCTGTTAGGCTGCCATTTTGTACTTCAAGAGCTTGACTTCCGTTTACAGTACGAACCGTATACGAACCATCAGATTGCAATTCAATGTTCCAGCTTTGATTTTCATTACCGAAACACTCCCACTGCTGAACATTATCACCACCACTATCAGCGTCTAAACATGCGCCACTATTAACGCTAAGTAACTCAAACGTAGTGCCGCTAACGTGTTGCGCTATCCATTGCTGGTTAAAACCGCCATTACTCGTCCATTGCTGAACATTAGCGCCATTACTGGTAGAGACGCCTGACACGTCTAAAGCTTTACCTGAAGTTTCGCTGATTATCGTATATGTTCCAGCTTGAAGGTCGCCTACTGGATCGGTAGGATCGGTAGGGTCGATAGGATCGGTAGGGTCGATAGGATCGGTAGGAGCAAAATCTATCCAGTTAACATTCAAACCGCCACTTGGAAATTCAACACGCAAGACATGATCGCCATCACTTAACGTAACAGGCATAGAAAGCGTTTGCCAATTCTGCCATCCGCCTGTTGCAGATACATCAAAGCCACCAATGTTTACGTCGTCGACGATTAATTCTAATCGACCACCACCATTCGCACTCGCAACACGCGCACTCACTACAAATTGACTACTACCATCTACGCTAATACCATATTCAGCCGAGTCACCGGCATCAATCCAACCGATATTATCTCCACCACCGTTATCACTTGTAGCCTCGGTCAAAATACCATCCATAGCGCAAAAATCTTCTGCTTCGATTTGTGCTGGCAATTGCTGCACCGAAAGTAAACATGGATCGGTAGGGTCGGTAGGGTCAGTTGGATCAGTTGGATCAGTTGGATCAGTTGTGCCAGTAATAAATTCAACCCAGTTTAAGTTCATACCACCATCAACAAAATCAAGGCGTAGGATATGCTCGCCTGCGTCCAAGGAAGTATTTGCGCTAACCGTTTCAAAAGCTTGCCAGCCGCCAGTAACTGGAACGTCAATCGACGTAACTTGAGCACCATCTATGCTTACGTTAAAAGAACCTGAGCTAGCTTCTGCCGCAACTCGTGCGTTAAAGGTATAGTCACCAGAGTTATCAACGACAACAGTGTATTCAACCCAATCACCGGCATCGATAAAGCCAATATTTTCGCCACCGTCGACATCATTGGTGGATTCAGCTTCGATTCCGCTCATATCACAATAGTCTTCAGCTTCCACTTTACCCGGTAGATTTTGAGTAAATAGATCACACGTAACGATTACTTCTTCTTCCGGAAGAGGTTCTGGTACGAATGTTCCGTCAAATATATCAAACCAATTGACGTTCATACCTGAGCTTGCAAAATCCACACGCAAAACATGCACGCCAGCGTCTAGCGAAACATTATTAACACCTACAGTGTAAAAATCTTGCCATCCAAAGGTCACAGGCACACTTAATGTAGTCAACTGAACATCATCGATACTAACGTTAAAACTACCAACTACAGATTCTGACGCAACACGTGCGGTCAAAGCGTACGCTCCTGACGTAGCAATATCTATGCTGTATTCAACCCAATCACCAGCGTCTACAAAACCAATATTTTGGCCGCCACTAACATCAGTTGTTGTTTCAGCTTGTATTCCTGATTGCTCACAATAGCTTTCAGCTTCCACTTTACCGGGTACCGCAGTCGTTACGTTTGGCTCGTTACAATCTGGCACTGGCGGTCCAAAGCCATCAGGTGAAATACCGTCGTAAAAACTTTGGTGCCATACATGGCTGCTATGACCATTACGCGTATTGTTTTGCGCGAAGCTAATCATCTCATCATATAGATCCGTTGGTGGCGTACCGCCGTTATTAATAAAGGCTTTAATTATGTCGTAGTCACTGTTAGGTGGAATGGTCCATAAGGTTTTATCGTGAGACATTTTCTTGAACGACCAAGGAAAGTAACCCGAAAGATTTTCTTTCGCCCAGTTTGTCATCGCTAAAAGGTTGGCAGAATCAGTTTCGCCATACTCTCCAAGAATAAGTGGGATATTTAGATTATCCGTTATCGCATCACGGCCTACAGTGCCACTTAACGGGCCATAGTGATGAAGCTGATACACAAGTTTGTCATCCCACTGAGATGAAATACCCGATGCATCTTGAACGAGAGGATCTGCCCAATCAATTTTCGTAAGATCACTACTCCACCAACTGCCTTCCACAACAACAATATGATTATTATCGACTTCACGGATAGCGTTGGTCATTTGAACCATAGAACCGAGTAGTTCCAGCTCACGCCCAGGTTGAGGGACAGGTTCGTTAATGAGATCGTAACCCCAAATCACCGGCTCATCTTTATAGTTGTCGGCAATATGGCGCCATACGGTTGATGCAATCTCTACATTATTACCGTCCCAGAATCCAACCGTTGCTGAGGGCTGACTGGCATTTGAATCTACGTTGTCGGCATGATCACCAGGGTTTTGGTAACCAGGAGCCGCATGCATGTCTAACAAGACATAGATGTCATTTTCACGAGACCATTCAATTACACGGTCGAAATATTGGAAACCATGGTCGCTTAAAGCGCCGTCTTTCCAAAACATATTGTAATGAAATGGGACACGAACAGAGTTAAATCCAAGGTTTTTCAAATCGATAATGGCTTGCTCATCAACGTAGTTAAGGCGCCATTGATGCTGAAACTCAGCCGCTTGGGTCTCACTGCCAAAAGCTTCGGCTAACGAATTATAAAATTGCGTATGAGTGCGATAGTTAAAATCGCCCATCATTAAGTAACCTTCCCACAACAGCCAGTTACCTAAGTTAACACCACTAAAAAATAGTTCTTCGCCATTCTCATCGAGTATTTTAGTACCCTCTGTATGAACATACTGCGCATTACTGGTAGAACTAAAACAAAAACCGACTAGCATAGATAACGCTAAAAAAGCGTTCCTAGGCGACAATTTCGCCTTTGTGCCAGACGATCCTGGCGTGTATCTATTTTTCATATTGAGCCTCATTATTGTTATTTGACCTAAAATATTAATTAGGATTCTTATATTGGCCACATAAACTGCAATGCTTTTAGCATTATTAGATGACACTTCACCTTTTACTTATTAAGAATAATTAGACGAGCGTTACGTTAATAAAGAAAAATCAGGTTGATCACTTTTAATTTCAAGTTAGACGTGTACGCGCTTAATTATTCAAAACTTATCCCCGGTATAGGTAAACATCCACGATCCAAATTGTAGAATTACACTTACCGTAGCTAAGCAAAGAAAGAGTGTCGTTCGTGTAAAGTAACAGGAGGGTTCTAGAAATCCCCTAAGGGAAATTTAAGGTATGAGCACAGATGAACACGGTTCGATAATAGTCACACCTCCGGCATTTAAAGAGTTGCAGGCCGACAATACTTATCACTGCCCTCCAAAAAATAATAAAAAAATTGTAGATACGCCAGAGAAATTTTACATAAATCGCGTTAAATTTCACAAGCTGTCATGGAGCGCAACTGTTTTCTATTAATAACGCGCAAGTGCCATCAAACTCAAGATGAAGATTAAACGTTACACCTTGCCAGCTATGGCAGGAAAGCATCCGTCAAAAAAACATAGTCAGGGGAACGTGCGGAAAAAGTGCAGAAATGCTACTTCTAACGTCTATCAAGAAAAAAGCTCTCGTGTCAATGAAGCGCTAGCAGCGAAATTGGAAGGATTAATAATTACGGTTTTGATGGCACGTTCACATGGACTGACGCAATTGTAAAAAATAACGCTCCCGCGCGCCAAGTAAAATTCATATAAATATTTACATCGGCTTACACCTTTGAATGGACTGATATAGGCATGAACATTATTGGTTACAGACACCTAAACACAAGCCAACAACGATTTACAGCACGAAGCCTGCAACCATGTAGACGTGTTTTCTTATGGCTAAATCAATAACGATGTAAGCGTCTCGCCAAATTCCAGTAATGTAGTTAACGAAATTGTCGCTACTGAAATCATCCAAGGGGCAGCCAGTCCGCCGATAAACGCTCCGGACACAGCCGCTAGTGGTCTAAGTGTTGTAAGTGATTGACCCGACGCGGGAAGAACCACCATGGTAAGAGCGAAAGTATGACGTCTAATAACGAATGGTCTCAGCCTTTAATCCGGGATGTCGAACAGCAATATCACCTCCTACAACCGACCGACCGACCGAGATCTAAGCCAGAGACCTCCGTGCAACTCACCGACAACTAATCGAGATTTGCGCTATTCAATACAGCTAACATTAACCTTTATCTAGCGGACGACGCTCATCATCAATTAAAACTTCCCACTATTAAAATCCTCATAGGCTTGCATAATTTCGGCCTTAGTATTCATCACAAATGGGCCTCCACGAGCTACCGGTTCGTTTAGAGGTTTACCTGCGATTAACAATACACGGGCACCTTGGCTACCACTTTTTAACGATACCTGATCACTTTGGTCTAGAGCTCCTTGAGCTAATACACTTTTATCTAACACACCTTTATCTAACACACCTAAGGCCTTTGCACTTAGCGTCTTAGACGGAACATTAGCATTATCTAACACGCTAATTTCGCCATCAATAACATAGACAAACGCGTTATGGCCTACTGGCAAAGCCTGCTCAATCACAGTACCGACAGGTAAAGTAATATCCATGTACGTTGGGTACGTATATTCATTGACTACCGGACCACGGGTTCCTTCGCTTGTCTCGCCTGCGATCACACGGATTTCTATGCCGTTATCACGACGCTCAAGCGCTGTCGCTTCCGGCGGAAATTCCTGATACACGGGCTCGCTCATTTTTGCCGAGGCGGGCAAGTTCACCCACAATTGAAAACCTTTTAAGAGACCTTCGTCTTGCTCCGGCATTTCTGAATGCATAATGCCCTTACCTGCCGTCATCCACTGTACACCACCTGACTCAATGACACCTTCGTGACCGGCATTATCTTTATGGCGCATACGGCCATTAAGCAAGTACGTCACTGTCTCGAAACCACGATGCGGATGCGTTGGAAAACCACCAATGTAATCCTGCGCATCGTCACTTTCAAAACAATCCAATAACAAAAATGGATCTAAAATATTCAGCTGCGGTGAGCCAATAATACGCGTGAGTTTTACGCCATCGCCATCGGCTGTCGCGATGCCTGGTAACGATTTTAAGAGTACCCGATTATTCATTTTTCCATGACCTCCACGATCCATACCATTCGTTCTGTTATTCGTTCTGTTATTCGTTCTGTTATTCGTTCTAGCGCGAGTAACATTCATCATAACCCTCCTACTAAGTTTGCTTACGCAGCACGGCGTCTATCCAACGAGTAAGCACCCGCGCCATGAGTAACAATCATTAAAAAGCCACCCGCGATCGTGAGATTTTTCATAAACATCATCATTTGCATTTGATTGCTAAAATCTGCGTGAAACAAGGCCGCCGAAACAACACTAAAACCGGCCAATGCTAAGGCCACAAATCGAGCTTGCCAGCCTATAACTATGGCTATTCCGCCAAGAACTTCTAGCGCAATTACAATCGGTAATAAAGCGCCGGGTACGCCCATAGCCTCCATATAGCCTTGTGTTCCGGTATAAGCCGAAATCTTATTCAGGCCAGACATAATAAAGATCGATGCCAATAAAAACCGGCCCGCAGGGGCGCTAAAAGTATTCAGTGTTCTTGATAGTTTGTTCGTTAGTGTGTTCATCAGTCTACTCCTGTAGATACATGCTTACATATGGGTGTGTTTAACAGTAGAGACATCTTATTTGTTGACGAATTAAGAATAAACAGTAACAATTTCAATTAACAGTTCTCATTAAGAGAACAGTCTGTATTTGGAGAGCCGTTATGGGTCAGCTAGAAGATATGGCAATGTTCGTTCGCATAGTGGATGCCGGCGGCATTAGTAAAGCCGCAGTACAATTGAATATTGCAAAATCCGCGGTGAGTCGACGCTTGAATGAGCTAGAAAAGCGCCTGTGTGTTCAATTGCTTAGCCGCACCACACGCAAATCTAGCCTAACGGAGGCTGGCGCCATGTACTACCAAAGGGCACTCAATGTTATTGATGAAGTGAGCACACTTAACGAACAAACCAGTGGCGTGAAATCGTGCTTAGAAGGCACTTTAAAAATAACAGCCCCCCTATCGTTTGGCTTATTGCACTTGAGTTCACTGATTGATGAATACGCCAAAGAGCACAATAAGCTCAACTTGCAATTAGACTTTTCGGATCGTCATATCGATTTAGTGGAAGAAGGCTATGAGTTGGCAATTCGCATTGGTACACTTCAGGATTCTAGCCTTCAAGCCAAACGCCTTACACCAATCCGCCATGTACTGTGTGCAAGCCCGGAATATCTCAGACAGCATGGTCGCCCCAAAAACCCCAGTGAAATCACCGACCACGATTTTTTACAATACGGTCTTGGAGAGCAAAGCACTCTTCAACTAACTGATGCTCATGGTGTAAAACATAGCATTTCAATACAATCAAAAATGCGGGCCAACAATGGTGATTTTCTTCTCGATATGGCAAAGAAAGGGCACGGCATTGCCTTTCTGCCCAAATTTATTGTTTACAAAGATTTGGCGAATGGCGAATTGGAACCACTACTTAAAGAGTATCAACTACCCGAATTTACGGCTTATGCCGTCTACCCAAAAAATCGATTTTTATCGCAACGTTGCCGGTTGTTAATAGATTATATTGCCGAACGCTTTGGTGATAACCCGTATTGGGACCAAGTCGAAATCTAAATTGAACTCAATTGAACTTAATTGAACTTAAAGAAAAAAACACGATCCATTAAAAACGCTCAGCGCCTTCGAATACATCCATTATTAAACGGGCATGTATTTCTTGACTATAGGGAGAGCAAACACACAAGAGGCAGGTTTCGTGTCATACCGTGAAAATTAATTTATCACGCCAGAGCCTCGTTAACATTCTGAACTAGAACGCCCCGACATCTCACAAAACAGGATAATTAACGTCTAATCTTTTCGCCCAAAGCATAACATTCGCTAATTCACTAACCAGAATTTTTCAGTCGCAGGAATATTCTTGATTTTTTCTACCGCAAACGGATTGAATTTCCGTTTGCCAAATATATACCACGCACTCGAAGAAATAGCTGGGTTTAATTCAGCGCCCGCCCACAATGCATCACTTCCATAGGTCGAGCCAGGGTTTGTCGCGTAAGGAATACCGGCTGAATGTTCAAATCTGTCACTATCAACAATCAGTTTTTCTAACTCAAACAAATATAAATCGGCTTCTGCGGTCATATTAGCTTCATTAAAAGCCACGACCATTTCTCCAGTTCCCTCAAGCCATACAACATCTCTATCAATGTCCATACAGTATCCACTCAGCTCTTGGCCCGTTATCGTAGTGACTTGTGTTGTTAAATAACGCTCAGCAGAACTTAAGGTGGATACTGGATAGTCTTCAAACAGGCTGTAACTCCATGAATGCAGATCTAATGCGTATAAGTATTGGCTATTGCCTGGCCAGGCGACCAGGTTATTATCAACTGGGTCCCAACGTTCATCTTCTAAATACTGCAACAAATCGCTATGAAAAGCATCGTAATTTGGCACAGCATTAAATGCATCTATATTTCCTTCTGTTACCTTTGCAATCAACTGATCATTAGCATTGAACCCGCTCCACAACCCACCATCAACATCTTGCAACGAGCGCAGCCAACTTTCTAATTGTTGAGCGAGTAGATCGTAGTCATTGCTGCCAGTGATTGATTTATAATTATTTAGCGCGATTAGTAGCCAGGCATTATCGCCCATCCAACGATGGTTATTCGGCACTCCATTTCTATCCCTAAACTGTGAAAACCCACCATTACCCGCCCGTAATTCACTATCGATTCTATCGTTAAAAAAGTTAAATACACTTTCGGCCTGAACAATATTACCCTCAGACAAATACACCAATGCCGCAAGAGCTTGATCATAAAGTGAGACGACATTACTATTTTCAGTACTTTCCAAAAGTCCATTATCTAGCTGGATATTATTAAACCAATTAACAACTTTATCTTCAGATGAAATAGGTATAGCAGACGGAGACGGTGATGGACTAGGACTAGGACTAGGAATTGAAATTCTTGATGGCGTAGCGACAGGCGTCGATCCTGACGAACCACCACCGCAAGCGTTTAAAGCAAGAAGACATACCACAACTATTACATTAAAGTATCTTGGAAATAATACACATAATTTACTCATGCTCGCCAAACCTAAAAGACATTCATATTTCGACTTATAGTACCATTGCATTTGCATAAAAAGCATTATCTCAGCGACAATTAAGATAGAAGACGAAAACGTATCTTCATATGATTATAAGTCCGCAATGCTATTTAAAGGATTGAGTAAGGTCGTTCATTATATTTTTCATAACTCCTTGCCCACCGTCGCTGTTGGTCATAACGATAATTGAATGCCCTTTAATAATGGTGGCTATAAAATAGTTCGAATATCCTATATTTTTACCACTGTTCTGAAAATAATTTTATTCTCCTTAATGTGAAGTTGTACGCCTAAGCTCAGATTTCATGCATATCCGTAATATTTAAAACGTGACATGGATTAATGCATAGTTATTTATGCCCAATATAGTTATTTATGCCCAATAATGACAATCGTGCCAAACACCCACGAAGTCATTCTTCCAAAATACTTCAGCCAAAGAACTTTGATCAACACCAACGAAACATTACGTCAACGCCCCCCTTAAGCCGGATGAATACGCAAAAAAGGATTCATCAACAAGCCCAAAAGGCCTTTCAATTTAACCGGCGCTTCGGCTATCGACAAACAAATACAGTCTTGATTCATTGCCGCCGTCGGCCTATGAGGCTCACCTGGTCCACGCACGAGGTAATCGCCAGCATTATAGGTACCACCTAAATCGGAAAAGCTTCCGTCTAGAACAACAACAACCTCAGCGCCATTGTGATCATGCTCTATAACACTACCACCGCGCTTAATTTTATGTAGACACACTTCGTAATGATTTTGTCCCGTCGTTAGTTGAGTTGACTGAAGTGATTTCGATATTTTCTTCCAATGTAATTCACGTGGCTTGAGCATAATTTTTCGAAGTACTTTTGGTAAATACTCAGGGTAATCCGTATTTGAAGAGTCGTGCTGCACCAACGAAGAGTCACCTAATGAAGAGCTTTTTATCGAAGAGCCCGCAATCGGAAAAGAGGTCGAGTCGTGGTGACTGATCATTGCCATCGTTTTGGCAAAAGTATCATCTGCGACTGGAGCGCCCAACTGAGACCCCACATATTCTCCCGCCAGCTCATTGAGTGAGGCAACACGTGCTTTACATTTCGAACAAAAATGTAAATGTGAGGCTATCGCTATACTGATCGCCCAAGACGAGCTGCCTGCTGAATATTCAAAAAGTTCAGCGTCATCTGGATGAAAGTTAGTTTTCATTATCATCTCCTCTATTGTGCGCGCCAAGATTGCAGCTTTTGCAATCCCAGCCTAATACGTGATTTAACGGTTCCCAGTGGCAACGCCAATTCACTGGCGAGCTCTGAGTGACTCTTACCTTCCATATATACTTTGTGTAGACACTGGCGTTGCTCGGAAGGAAGATCTGATAACATTTGAGAAACACTTGCCCTATCCCTTGCTTGATCGAGATAAATAAACGGCTGGTTATCACTGCTATCGTCCCAAATATCGTCTGCGCCTAGCTCAACGGTATTATTGTCTTGCTTGGCGTGCTTTCTAATATGATCAATTCGTGTGTTACGTGCGATCGTAAAAATCCACGTACTTGCAGCTGACTTATTCAAATCAAAGGAACTCGACTTAAACCATACTTTACACATCACTTCTTGTACTAACTCTTCGCAGTCGCCCCGAGCGTTTGCCGGCATACTAGAAGCATAAAAACCCTTAAGTAAGGGTGCAAAATGCGCGAAAATCTTCGAAAAGGCATCTTCGTTCTTATTTTCGCCAACCAAGGACAGCAACTTAGACCAGTCGTATTGGCGCTCAGGCTTCGTGGCAGGCGTATCGCTATTCACAGCAATATTTCCCTTAATTGGTTTTATGTATTGTCTTATCATAGCCGAATATGCCGCACTGACTCTGGCCCTTCTATTAGAAAACTTTGCCGCCGAGCATTCAGCTGCACCCGTTATTCGTTATTCGTTATTCGTTATTCGTTATGATTAGTTATACGCGAACCTTTATTTTTTGGATCACTGATCTAAAAAACAAATTCAGCCGTATAAGCATACAAAAGGAGACATGTATGAACCATACACTCGAGCAACTAAAGCTTTATTACAGAAACTGGTCAGAGATGCCAATAGAGGCTATGGCTAGCGTGTATGCCGAAGACGTTGTTTTTGAAGACCCTATCCATAAAACTACTGGGCTACCGGACCTAGAGGCTTACTTTTCTCGCTCAAAGACGGCCTTGAATTACGGCTACTTTGAGTTTATAGACTGCCTAACTCGAGGTAACAAGGCGACACTTACATGGACTATGGTGTGGTCACACCCAAAACTACGGGGCGGCCAAGAGCTAAATTTAAGCGGTTGCAGCATCTTAAAGTTCGACGTATCCAACAATAAGATCATCCAACATCGTGACTACTACGATGTCTCTGAACTGCTGTTCGATCACCTTCCTATACTTGGACGCCTCACACAATTTTTGAAAACACGCGTTGCTGGTACGAACTCGGCAGAGCAGGAGCCTAATTATCATCCGCATTAGGCTTATTTGGATCACTAGCGGAGGCTCCGATATTGACTTAGCCATGGCAGAAGTATTAGCGAAATGCCTAAAATCAAATATTCGTTCCCGCACGAAACAAAAACCAACTTGCTACCTAGCTGTAAATAACCTCAGCACTTAAGCGCCATTGAAGGTGACGTAGTAATAGTAAAAGTATGGTGACGGCCCGCTGAATAGTTATGCCGTCACGCAGTTCATATCGACATTGTTATTGTAAATGTATTCTCGAATTTGTTAATACAAAGACTCGGATGTGTTCGACATAGCGATGTATAAACGCCTTATAAGTACCCATTTTATTGGTGCGATCGACACAATTGCCCTGGCTATACCCTTATTTAGCAAAGCTTCCTGTCGCGCACACGTCGCTGCGATCAGTAGCTTATCAAGTTTAGTTCATTCCCTAGAGCCCATGCCTGCGTTGCAAGTAAAGCCGCGCTCATTTACTTTATGGATGCCTTCAACACAGGTTTCAATGAGTTTGCTGTAAGCCAAATTCGACTCAGATTTGTCGAAACGTCACTTTCCCCAAAAATACCGGTGCTATTCCAGATATCTTAACAACGATAAGCAATGAATTCTTTTAGGAGTTTCTCGGCTCCAGCATGATGACTTCCTCATCATCTACAAACCCAAGAAAAGTACATTAGAGCAAACATAATATAGCCAAGCTAAAACACATATGTGGAAAACTCGAACTAAAATCCGACGATCATTTAATTGAAATTGATTCTGGCTGTGTCTGGGGAGGGGGGATGGCTATTTACGCGGCCACACACTGCGGCTGTAAAGTAAATACAACGACGATATCAGATGCCCAATACACCTACGCTAAAGATGAAGTAAAACGTCTTAACCCTGACCATAAAATTACGGTTATCAACAAAGATTACCGATTTTATTAATCCAAGATGTTCAATATCGCGTACATAAGGTTAACACACACTCTAAGAGCATTATTGGACTTATACCCATGTTGAAAACCATTATTAAACAACACTTCGAGTCTATTTCGCTTTCCAATATTGCAGACAATACACTCTTTAATATCGTTTGGTTTTATGCCATATGGCTTAGCTGCGTTATGGGCCAGAACGAATACCTAGCACTACCAACAGCATTACTTATCATTCACTATCTTTTAATCAAAGACACCTTACTGGAAGTAAAGCTAGTCGGTCTAATAGTACTTATCGGTGTATCTGTAGACCAGCTTTTAGCCTTAAGCGGAATACTAATTTTTGAAGACACTCAAGTATTGCCCATGTGGCTAATCGTTCTGTGGTTTGGCTTCGCCTCGACCATACCGCGAAGCCTTAAATTTTTAAATAAACATTGGCTATTAAGTTCTATGCTGGGCGGTCTAGGCGGAACAACCAGTTATCTCAGTGGTTATGCGTTAGGTGCCGTGACATTCGGCTATCCAACACTGATAACAAGCATCATATTATTTATACATTGGTCAATATTAATGGTGCTATTTTGTACTATCGCATCATGGCTTTCGAAGAGGAATTCATGAAAACTTTAACTTTAACGTTAACGTTAACGTTAACCATCAGTGTTTTAATACCACTTTTGCTCAGCATGTATAGCTATTCACATAGCAGCTGTATAGAAAGCAACATAGGCCACAAATTCGACTTAAAAATACGCTCAAGTAACTTAAGCAAAGAACACGCTGACTGCGCAAATAACATAGGAACCACGGCACACATTAAGGTGGGTGAATCGAAATTTGTTTGGTTTGGGATTCATATCTTTGATATAGAATTACATACCGACAACGGAAAATTCGAAGATAACAACCGAACACAAAGATTGAAAATACAGTACCACAAAGATATTCGGTCAAAACGCATCACCAAAGAGATCGAAAAGCAATGGCGCAAAGCCAACCTAGAAAGACGCCAATACCAGCCATGGCTTAACTCTCTATCAGAAAACATTCCAGACATAAATAAAGGCGACACTTTAGAGTTTTTAGTTTCCGATGAACTGGGAACACAATTGATACATAACGACACAGCCTCTTTCGCACCAATATTTTCAAACAGCGCAGAAGCGGCTCACTTTAATCAATCTTTTTTCAATATTTGGTTGGGTAAAAACACCAGTCGACAAGAAATGCGACAAGAATTACTTGGGCTATAACTATGACTATGACTATGACTATGACTATGAGTACTCGTAGGAGAACGAGAACGAGAACGAGAACGAGAACGAGAACACTCCATTCGATAATCCGCACTGATATTTATACTACTATCCTCAAAACCATCCGAACAGCATCCCACACATTGGCTCTCGTATTATTTTTCCTATATCACGTTTTTGTCGGCGTGCACTACCAACATTACCGAGTATCAAAGCAGTTCGCGTGAATTTAGGCTCGATCGTTTCTTGGAAGGCGACTTCATAGCCAAAGGCATGGTGCAGAATTATAACGAAAAAGTATCCCATCGATTTTTCGTAGAGCTTACAGGGACATGGAAAACAACCAAAAATAGCCCCGTACAGGGTTAATCGACGAAACGTTTTATTACGACGATGGCGAAACACAAAACCGCATTTTGACGCTTGAAAAGACAAGTAATAATGGCATCGATTACTACACCGGCACCGCTAATAACGTAATAGGGATTGCCTCAGGGGAAACGTAGATATGGCGCTTAATTGGAAATACGCCTTAGGCGGTCCATTCAAGCGCGATGATGGATCAATTAAGAATATATCCCTTAGAGTAGATGACTGGATCCATCTAATCGATGAAAATACAGTCCTCAATCGTTCCGCCCTTAAAAATCCAGGTTTAAATGTTGGTGAAGCCACATTGTATTTTGATAAGACTCAATCATAATGTGCTCGAACATCCCCGTATTGAACCATTAGATACTCAGAACCAAACTACTTCTCTAGGCCACTGAGCCGACAAACGATTTAGCCTATAGTTTAGCGATTCCCCCCCAGCCCCCAGAGAATTAAATAGAATATTCCCTTTAACTACGAATACACTTACATCGGTTAGTCGCGCCACTTTATTTAGGTGTAAGCCTACGAAGACCAAATTGGATACAATGCAACTTACACCAAAACATCACCGCTGCAATACGCCGTAATTTAAGCGATTAATAACCATGTCGAAGATTTTCATTATTGGATTGCCCAGAACCGGTACAACGAGCATCTGCATACACCTGCTCGATCATAATCACCGTGTAGCGCACAATGCCTACTGCGAAAACACCATCGTACAAGCCGATGTCATTGCCGATACACCTGTTTTTGCAGACTATGCCAAACTAGATGCCCTCTATCCCAATTCTAAATTCATCATGCTCGAGCGCTCATTGGAGCTTTGGACACCGTCGATCCAGCGCCTACTGCGCAGTATGCGCAAAGTAATAACTCGTAATGTTCAGGTAAATGCAAACGTAAAGCCGATTACAAAGCCAACGATACGAGTAACTACCGCGCCAACCGAACAGCTAGCTCAGCAGCCAATACCAGACGCAGCGGCACACATAACACAAGATACAATACCGCACTCAATACCTGCAGTGTCGATAGCGGCTTTTAGGGCCGTGTTTCCTAACTTCGACAAAAACATCACACTCGATAGTCGCTACTTACATGACTGCTATAAGCGACACATGAATGCCGTTAAAGACTATTTCATAAATCGTCCGCTAGATCTCTTATACCTAGATGTCAGCGACAGTCAGGCTTGCGAAAAGCTTCATAAGTTTTGCCTAATCGACATATCAACTAATCAATTAACGCCCCCAAAGATGCCTCACGTTAACCGGCAACGAAGAATCACTTACTGGGATAGTGTCGAGCACAAAAACAAGATTGAGTCTTAGGTTTAGTTTGTTTTTTAAACTGCGGCTTAGCTTATTACTTAGCTCGTCTACTAAACAGATAGTCGTGTAGATAGTTATGCAAATAGTTACGCTACTATTTAACTTAATATTTAACTTAATATTTAACTTAATATTTAACTTAATATTTAACTTAATAGATAACTTAATAGATAACTTAATAGATAACATGGATTCAAATTCGAACCACATCAATAATTAGGCTACTAATCTAGCTCTATAAACATTCATTAAGTAGTGCTTACGGTTTGATACTGCATGGACTACATAGGCAAGCTGAGCTATAAATGATCTGTCCATGAATAAGGCATATAGGCGGAAGCTCAAGTAGAATTGGGGAAGACGTGAAAAACATTTAGGGTTTCGACACTAGAATGTGAATCTCAATGAGCGCCAATATTGTCGGGCTGAAGCCCGACCTACAACCAAACCTACGTATTCAATCGCGTAGGTCGGCCTTCAGGCCGAATGAGCTTAGGCAAATTTAACATAGTCATACACCACACCATAGCATCTGCTTTTCCGGATCGAATTAGCTCCCAATTGAAATCTCCATTGGAGCGCATTCGTAAAACATCTGTAAGTTGCTTATGAATTGAATGACGTTATATATGGTGTGGGTTGCTGAGTACGCACAACTTAATATGCCACCCGGCTTAACATTTAATGTAAAGACATGAAGTACTTACCCCGTCCAGGTAAATCACCACGTCACAGCAACCGCATTCCCAACAATACTCTAGCGTCTAAGAGGTATAGCCCTACATTCCAAAACAATTTAAAGACTTTTTTCAAAAACAACTGTTCATTTTTATAAAGTTCGCCTAACCAGAAATTTTTAGACGAACGTTTAAATCGAACTACGACCCAAAAAGCTTCAAGTAAGATATTGTTAGTAAAGGTAAGTGTATTAAACATCAATGTTACCAATAAGTAAGCGCTATACGTATTCACACAGACATTCGCTAGCGCGTTGTTCGGTCTTAACCTGCAATTCAAACACGAACGATTCCCATACCCCCTATCGTTAGCCTAGTCATTACGCAATTCTTTAGTTTTTTACGTTGCGCCATAAAAATAACGATAATAGGTAAAACATATGACTACCAGAACCCCCCTTCTCGAACAGAAGGATTCAAGCAATCTGTTTTCGCGCTTAGGCAAGTTCATGCCCAGCAAAAAAACACTAAAGAGCCTGGCTTTTGGCGCACTCGCGGCAACAGCCTTCGACGTATCGGCCGCAGTAGAACCCTTGCGCACAAGCGGCAATCAAATTCTTGTTGGTGGCGAAGCCAAAGCACTTGGCGGCCACAGTCTTTTTTGGCACAACGTTCCTGAAGCCGGCGCTCTTTATAATGCCGAAACAATAACGCGCCTAAAGAACGATTGGAATTCAAAGGTAATTCGCGCGGCTATTGGCATTGAGGTCGGCTTTAACTCGGACCGTACCTATCACGGAGACAAAAACGGCTCTTTAGACGCGATTGACCGTGTCGTTAATGCCGCTGTCGCCAACGACATGTACGCCATAATCGATTTCCACACGCACCATGCGAACGATATTGAAAATACGGCACATGATTTTTTCAGCACCGTATCCAGCCGTTACGGTCACCTCGACAACGTTATTTATGAAGTATTTAACGAACCCGAATGGTGTGGAGAGCAAAGTCGCTGGGGCTCGACGATCAAACCTTACGCCGAACGCGTAATTTCAACGATCCGCCAAAACGACCCCGACAACCTCGTTATTGTTGGTACGACCTGCTTCTCGCAAGATGTTGATGTAGCCGCAGCAGATCAAATTAACGATGTTAACGTGGCCTACACCCTTCACTTTTACGCCGCATCACACAAACAAGATCTACGTAATAAGGCCCAGCTAGCCCTCGATCGTGGCGCGCCCTTGTTCGTAACCGAATGGGGCACAACCATATTCGACGGCAACGGTTTTGTTGATGAAGCCGAAACACGTACCTGGATTAACTGGCTCAATGAGCGCGGCATTAGCCACGCAAACTGGTCTGCATCTACTCAACCAGAAAGCTCAGCTATTTGGAACGGCGATTTTAGCTACAAGCAATCAGGTAACCTCGTTGGTGAACTGGTGCAAGCGACCAATGGTCAAGTCGTCGATGACATCGTCGGCCCTTGCGACCTAAATTTTGCTCCTAGCAAAGTAGAAGTCGAAAGTTTCTGTCGTGCTAAAGGCATTCAATTTGAAGATACGAGCGATACCGGTGGCGGACAGAACATAGGCTGGGTTGATGCCGGCGACTGGATTACATTTGACGTTGACATTCCCTCATCAGGTGAATACTCAGTAGATTACCGTGTAGCTTCTGATCAAGCTGGCGGCGCAATCCGAATGGAGCTTGAGAACGGCGACGTACTTGGCCGCATTGACGTAGGCGCCACTGGCGGCTGGCAACAATGGACAACTAGAACTCACACAGCGCAACTTCCACAAGGCACACAAACACTTCGGCTTGTAGCCGATTCAGGCCCTTGGAATCTCAACTGGTTTGAACTACGTGGCGGCGAGCCGTGTGTAGGCGCTGACTGCCCCTGTACTGGAGCTGATTGTCCATGCGTAGGCGATGATTGTCCTTGTGTTGGTGACGACTGCCCTTGCGTAGGCGCAGACTGCCCATGTATTGGCGATAGCTGTGAACCCGTTAAATTTGAAGCTGAAAGTTTCAGCGCGATGGACGGTATTCAAACCGAAAACACATCAGATGTCGGCGGCGGACAGAATATCGGTTGGACTGATGCTGGCGACTGGCTAGTTTACGACGGTGCACTCCCTGCGAGCAGCAATGACCGCTACGAAATATCGTATCGTGTCGCTAGAGAACCTGGTGGTGACGCTACTATCAAAATTGAACAACCTGGTGGAGCCGTAAATTATGGCGAAATCAAGGTTCCATCGACCGGCGGATGGCAGAGCTGGACAACCGTTAGTCACACAGTAACGATCCCTTCAGGTACCAATGGCTTTGCAATTGCGGCGGTTACTGGCGGCTGGAACCTAAACTGGATTGAAGTTCGTGCAGACAGCCCTGTTTGCGTAGGCGACGACTGCCCTTGTGTTGGCGATGACTGCCCCTGTGTTGGTGATGATTGTCCATGTGTGGGCGACGGCTGTCCTTGCGTAGGTGATAACTGCCCATGTATAGGTGATAACTGCCCGTGTACCGGTGCCGACTGCCCTTGTGTTGGTGATGAATGCCCGTGCACTAGCGATGACTGCCTACAAACTGTTCTCGTAGAGGCCGAAAACTATGGTGCTTTTAACGATTCAACCCCCGGCAACACTGGTGGTGACTTCCGTAATGACGACGTAGACGTAGAGGCAACAGCCGATGTGGGCGGCGGCTTTAACGTAGGTTGGATCGACGCTGGCGAATGGCTTGAGTATGACTTCAGCCTTGATAACGCAGGCCCCTTCTTAGCCGATATTCGCGTAGCTTCTGATCAAGAAGGCGGAGAACTACAGCTACAGATCGACGGCGTGAATGCTGGAGCAGCGCTTAGCGTTGGCAGTAGTAACGGCTGGCAAACATGGACAACGAAAAACATCGATGTCGGCTTCTTACAGTCGGGCAATCATACCCTTCGCGTCAATGTTGCAAATGGTCCGTTCAATCTGAATTGGATTGAACTTCGTGAAACACTTCCTGTTCCTGCCGCAGCGTGTTTTAGCGCGAGCGAAAGCCGTTTGAGTGTCAGTGTTGACGCCTCGTGCTCTGCTGGTAGCAACCTTACTTACCTATGGGACTTCGGTGACGGATCAAGCGCGAGTGGCTCTTCAGTAAGTCACACCTACGCTTCAGCCAATACTTACACCGTATCGCTAACCGTAAATGACGCCAATGGCATTGATTCTACAACCCAAAGCATCGTTGTCGATAACTCTGCTCCTGCGGGCCCAGTAGAATTCTACGGTGAGCTACGCGTGAACGGAAATCGTATTAACGGTTCAAACACGGGCCAGCCTGCGCAAGTTCGCGGCATGAGCTTGTTTTGGAGCAATACCGGCTGGGGACAAGAAAAGTGGTGGAACGCGCCAACAGTAGACCGCATGGTTGACGAGTTTAAAGTTGAATTGATTCGCGCCGCAATGGGCACCGATGAAGGCGGCGGGTACTTGCACGATCGCTCAAACGAAGATCGTCTACGTACGGTTGTTGAGCAAGCGATTGCACGCAACATCTATGTAATTATCGATTGGCACACACATCACGCCGAAGATAACGTCGACGAAGCAATCGACTTCTTTAGCCGTATGGCACAAGATTATGGTCACCACGACAATGTAATCTTCGAAGTCTATAACGAGCCGCTAAACACCACTAGCTGGGGCACTATCAAAAACTACGCCGAACGAGTAATCCCTGCGATTCGCGCTCACTCTGATAACTTGATTGTTGTTGGTACGCGCACTTGGTCTCAAAACACCGATGAAGCTTCGTTCGATAAGATAAACGACAGCAATACCGCTTACGCGCTGCATTTTTATGTTGGCTCGCACGGTAACGCTGTTCGTGAACTATCTCAAACCGCCCTTAATAACGGTGCTGCGATTTTTGCAACTGAGTGGGGCATTTGGCCAAACGACAACTGGGATGGCATGAATGCTGATGATTGGCATAACTTCTTAGATGACAACATGATTTCGTCGGCTAACTGGGCGATCTCGGATAAGTGGTGGGATGAAGGCAATCAACTAGAACCCCCTAGTATGTTCAATGGCAATGGCAGCTTAAGCACAAACGGCCAATGGGTTGCTGACAAACTAAGCACCTATGCCGAAACAGCCCCTTGGCGTAACTAATCTTTAGCCTGCGCATTTTCAAACGCGCAGCAAGGCAAGCCAGTGCTTGTCTTGCTGCTTTGAGGCGAGCACTCAATCTACAAAGCGTTTGAAGCTAAAGACAGAAATGGAAAAAGGACTGTAAGGTGTAAATAAGGCTAAGCGTCGCTCTCTCTATATTCAACTATTGTGGATCCACGCTTAGTCACTTTTGAACAACTGTCGTTAATGCTTAGCAAATACGATGGTTGTTTTTATACTCCCAGCTATACCATCAACGACACTACCAACTACACCATCAGTTACACTCCCAACTACACTCCCAATTCAGTTCGCAATTAGGCTTCCTCTCCCTTGTTTTGATCTCTACTTACCAACAATGCTTCGTATTTTTAAAACACGCCCACGCACCAAAAACGTCCTGCACACGCAGTCTTACCGCCATGTTCGACTAAACTTTTTTAACTCCGCCGTCTAACTTTGATAACTTGGTACATCGCTGAACGAAAAAAATCCCGCAACAACTTAAAATATTTACCACAACAGACAGCTCTTAGTTATGAAGATTGTAAGTTAAAGAGAGTTAATACCGAATATCTCTATTAAGAGCAAAATTCAGCGCGAGCATATAAATATATTGATGATAAAGCAGAATTACGACATCGATTACGCTCCTGCTTATGCCCTAGCCAAGCTTTAGGTTTCGAATTTAGGATCATGAATTTTAAAAAAATACAGAGTACTTTGAACTATTCTTTAAATAATCTCTAAATGTCATGAATACCTGACGTTTACGTAGCATATCTATCTACAAGGAACTCCCATGCAAAAAAACTCATATCGCAGCACGCGGCTCAAAAGGTTAACGTACAGCCTGTACTTAAGCGCATTAGCCAGCCTGTCTGGTGCGACCTATGCAGAAATCGGTGCCGAAGCCGTCGAAGCCAAAGTTCAAGCCATGAGCTTAGAAGAGAAAATTGATTTTATTGGTGGCTATAACGATTTCTATATACGCGGTTATGAACAATACGGCATTCCACAAATCAGCATAGCTGATGGCCCCGTTGGCGTTCGTGCCAAGGGTAAATCTACCGCCTACCCAGCCAGTATAAATCTGGCAGCATCTTGGGATAGCCAAATCGCCTACAACACGGGCAAAGCCATGGGATTAGAGTCACGTGATAAAAACGTGCACTTGCTACTGGCCCCCGGCATGAACATCTACCGCCTACCTATTAATGGACGCAACTTCGAATACTTTGGCGAAGACCCCTACTTAACCGCGCAAACTGGCGTGAGCTTCATTAAGGGCTTGCAGGACCAAGGTGTTATGGCCAATGCCAAACATTTTGTTGCGAACAACCAAGAATACAATCGCCATCATGTCTCTTCCGATGTCGATGAACGTACATTGCACGAAATTTACCTACCGGCATTTAAAGCCGCTGTACACGAAGCCAATGTCGCAACAGTAATGACCGCCTACAACCCTATTAACGGTATTCATGCCTCCGAACACAATGAGCTAAACAATTCATTACTAAAGGGAATTTGGGGCTTTGATGGCTTTATCGTCTCTGATTGGGTTTCGACCTACGACGCAATCGGTGCGGTTAACGGTGGCTTAGATTTAGAGATGCCATCTAGCGCGATGATGAATAGCGCTAATATATTACCGGCGATGAAAGACGGACGCATAAAGAAAAGCACCATCGATGACAAGGTTCGTCGCATCTTGCTGAGCTATGATCGCTTTGATTATTTCGAAGAAGCCGACCTACGCAAAAATTTTACGCTCGATACTGACTTTGTACGCCAAGCTGCACTCGATGCTGCGCGTGGCGGAATGGTACTGCTAAAGAACGACAAAAAAACATTACCGCTAACAAGGAGCGATATTAAAAAGCTCGCTGTTATTGGCCCCAATGGCGCACCTGGGGTATTTGGCGGCGGCGGCAGCTCCAGTGTTGATCCACTACACCCGCTATCGTTAGTCGATGCCATTAAACGTGTGGCCGGTAACGACATCGAAGTCACTTACGAGGCCGGCGTATTTAAAGGCCTGCCTTACCCGGGCGATCTATGGGACGACTACCCACTTTACCGATACGAAAATGGCAAAAAAGTCACGGGAACCGACGCCGAGTTTTACCTCGGTAAAAACCTTGAAGGCGATATAGTCGCAACGCGACACTATGACTGGCTAAAACTCGAAAACGGTGACCTGTGGGATACCAAAGGCGTAAGCATTAAAGATTTCTCGGTACGCTTTACAAGCTACTACACACCCGACATAAGTGGATACTATGTCATTGGCGCATCCGGTGATGATGGTTACCGCGTACTGCTCGACAATGCAGAGATCGTCAACTTATGGCGCGACCAAGGCCCAACACCGGGCAAACGCGAAGTCTTTATGAACGCAGGCCAAGAGTACAAGGTTGTGGTTGAATACTATCAATCTGGCGGCGGTGCCATGGTGCAGCTCGGCCTTAAAAAAGCCAATATGGCTATAGAACCTAAGCAATACATATCGAATGCCGTTGACGTTGCGAAAAATGCAGACATGGTGATTTTGTCGGTCGGGTTCGACTGGTCTACCGAAGGCGAATCGTACGACAGAGCCTTTGAACTCCCCTACAATCAAAGCGATCTTATTCAAGCCGTAAGTGAAGTAAACGACAAGGTCGTGGTGGTATTAAACGCCGGTGGCAACGTACAAATGGATCCATGGTTAAATCATATAGACGCTCTACTTATGGCATGGTATCCCGGCCAAGAAGGTAACTTAGCCGCAGCGGAAATTCTATTCGGCGACACTAACCCTAGCGGTAAGCTACCCGCATCATTTGAATTTCAAATGGAAGAAAATCCCAGCTTCGATCACTACTTCGATCCTGACGGCGACCTACGCGTAAGCTACGGTGAAGGCATATTCCTAGGTTACCGTTACTGGGACCAAGCCAGCACCAAGCCTCGCTTCCCCTTTGGTTATGGCCTTTCGTATACCCACTTTAAATACGGCAAAGCCCGTACAGACAAAAAACACTACACAATAGGCGAACCCGTAAAAGTATCGCTAACACTGAAAAATAAAGGCAAGCTTGCAGGTGCCGAAATTGTACAACTATATGTCAGCGATAAAAAAAGTTCTCTACCACGTCCAGAGAAAGAATTAAAAGCCTACAAAAAAACCATGCTAAAAGCGGGCGAGAAAACACAACTCGAATTCGAACTCGACAGCAATGCCTTCGCCTTTTACAACCCCAAGACCCACCAATGGGAAGTAGAAGAAGGGGAATTCGAAATACTGCTCGCCAGCGCTGCGGACGACGTACGTAAACGGGTGAAAATTAAGATTAGCGAAAAGTAATAACACGACCTGATATTTACCCAGGCATTTATGGACTGAGATAAAAAATCTACCGAGATAAAGGCAAGCTTAGATAAGCTTGCCTTTTTTATATAAAGATCACAGCCAAAGCCCCCCCCTTCCTTTACATACCCAAAAACCTTTCCTGTTGTGCGCTTTAACCTATTGATGTTTTCGTAGAAAATGTGAACATACAATGCCAACAGAGCTCGCCGTTATATCGACATCAAGTGACAACCAATAACTACCCAACTGCTAACTGCTAACTGCTAACTGCTAACTGCCAACTGCCAACTGCCAACTGCCAGATTATGGTATACATTATCATTCTCAGGTAAAATACATCGCGCAAGACCAGCTTTTTAGGCAATTACGAAATACCCGGCTGAAGAGAGGGATCTTCGACAAATTCTAGGAAGCTACACATGATATTCATCAATCAACAACATTATAATTTGGCAGAAAAATGAATCGGTATATATTAGTTTTACTTTTGGGTGTATTTATTAGCGGGTGTGCGGTAACACCAAAAACGCGATTTTCAGAGTTTTACAAAGAAGGTGCAGACAAAAAACATATTGACCTAATCATAGATACATTCATTGTATCTGACATCAAAGGCAGCGATATAGGCGTCAACAAGACCAAAAACCAAGAAGCTAGCGAACTAGTACGCAAGGGTGTTATTGAACTACTTGAAGAACGCGGATACACAGTCAACCTTGCATATATCGGTAACGGAATTTCCTACGAAAGAAGCGATAAACAACAATATGTCTATTCCGAAGAGTGGGAATCTATTGGTGAAGAATATAAAGGTCCTGTAGCTAAAAGCGCATCAGACCCTTGGGTTACCGACGAAAGTCAAATATTTTTAAAACGTCTGATTAAACGCGGAAAAGCAGCCAATGTAACGGTAGCGGATAAAAGGCGTCTTGTACCGAGGATTAAACCAGAAGAAATTCCAGAATTTGTTAATAATCTACCTTCTAGACATCTCATGCTGGTGAGCCTATCTGCAGGTGAGGTTGGCTCGGGCAAGTCGATTGGAACCGGAATTTTAACTGGTGTATTATCGGCTGCGCTAACCGGGGGAATGTATGTGTACAGTTCCACAACTGTATCTGGATCTACAATTGACATAACACTCTTTGACAAAGAGACTTCGAGAATATCTTGGAATAATGGTTTACTGCAAGGTCCAAAATATAAGGTTGCGCATAAAAGATTAGTGGGTTTATTTAAATACTTTCCTACTGTCAATGGTGAAATACTACCGCCTACTCCGAGTGAAAGTTTAAATAGCTCGCGGAGCCTAACGCGATAATGCACACAACTCCTTGCCTGGAGGTGACCAATGGCCAGAAAGAAGCATTACAATTTTTACGACAATAGCTTTAAAGCGACAGTGATTATTCTAACTGAAACCCCATGAATACTTAGTCGGCACGTCGCTGGAATGCTCGACATTCACGAAGTAATACTTTTTCGTTAGCGTATCGCAATGCGACGAGGCGAGATCGTGGCCAAACAGAATGCTAGCCAGTTAGATTCTGAGATAAAAAATAACTTAAGCGATTTAAAAGCTTAAGCGTCTTAAGATGAAGCCCTAACGCCAACGGAAGTCATCCGGCACTCTTTGCTACAAAAAAAGAAGTCTTCGAATATATAGAGTTAAATCGAGATCTCTTTGGCGTTTCAATGATGTGCCGAGTTTATCACCTATCGCGAGAAGGTTTTATAATGGGATAGTTAATACGGACACTAACTTGATCACTTACCTGCCCATTACGCGACCAGATCAACTATGGGTTGGAGGTGTGACGTATATACATTTCGATGATAGTGTGTGGAGTTATTTGTCAATAATCATGGGTCGGTATTGCCAGCTGGTATCCACCCATATCTCTCGCCGCTCTACTTTCAGGCGTACGGGATACACCAAACCTTGCTTTACATTCTCTATGGCATCGGCCGTGATATCAATAACTTCGGCATCCACTAAGCCGTATTTTGTAAAGGGGAATGTATGTATTTTCACTTCGGCCTTTAGCCCTTTGTGAACAAAACCAACATCCTTATTTTGCAATACCGCCTCAACCTCCAAATAACCTTGATTGGGAACAATTTGCATCAGTACTTGCGCTTCGCTAACAACGCCGCCTAAAGTGTGCACCACCAACTGTTTTACACGACCCTCGACTGGTGAATTTAAAACTTGCTTTGCATTCAAGTCTTGAACTTTAAGTAGCTCTTGCTGCGTAGATTGCAATTGTTGCAACAACGATTGGGCCAATAACGCAAGACTGCACAATTTGAAATGACAATAATGCGTCTTACATTCACGTCTAATCAACGTAAAGAGTAATTTCTTGAACTTTATTAAAAATAATATATTCGAAATTATTGTAACGCGAAAAAAACCTCTCTGATTCATTCCCCAGAAGTTTCAAAAAAACATAGCCGACAATTACTACCATTAAAGTCAGATACGAAAAAGTACGTACCCTAATGTACTTAGCTTAAACTCTTCTAAAATAACACCTCTACACCTCTATACCTCTGCCCATATCTTTTTGGTTATCGATAGCAACCATTTTTCGAATGCTTTTATAATGGGGCGATCTTTATCGCTCTTTCGATAAACGAGGCAAGCGTCGCCATAAGGAGCCATTTTCGCCCCGTAAGGTGTTATAATTTCTCCGCTTTTAATCATCGCATTAATGGGTGGTGTATAACCCATTGCAATGCCTACGCCACTCAGTGCTGCGTCAACAGATGCGCGAAAACTACTTAAAAACAATTCGTCCTTGGGTTTGATATTTATATTAAACGTATCACACCAATGTGGCCAACAGGGCGCATCCACACTTAGCTTTATTAATCGAGCCCCCTCTAAGGTATCAGGATTTACATCAGGGTTATCTTTAAAGTAGTTAGGACTGCAAAATGGCGTAACAGCTACTTTAAATAATGGCGTATAAATTAACTCCGGCTCGTTGCCAATACGATGTCGAATAACAACATCAAGTGGTCCCTCATCAAAATCCACTTGCGTCGATTGAGAATCAATTTGAATTCTAAATCCCGGCTGTGAATCTTGAAAAAGATGAATCTCAGGAACCAATAATAAACTCGCGATTAACGGCAGACTGTTAATGACAAATATAGGGCGCTCTTTATTCGACATTAAAGATTGTGTCGCCTCATTGAGTTGATCTATAGCGGCACGAACTTTTGGGTAGTACATCTCGCCTTGCGGGCTTAATTTCAAACCACGATTGAGCCGCTCAAACAAACGAATATCGAGCTGCTCTTCCAATACTCTAATTTGGTGGCTGACGGCAGGTGGGGAAATAAACAATTCACTGGCCGCTTTTTTAAAACTTAAATGCCGTGCCGCGCACTCAAATACACGAAGAATATTTAGTGAAGGTAATCGAGTTTTCTGATGAGTATTCATTGGCTTAGATATACGTCTCAAATGAATTTTGAACCTAGAGCATGCTTACACGAGCGGCTAAGGAGTCAGGTAGAGCAAATCGGGCAAAGCTAACCTGGTAAAAGCAAGCCAGCCAGGCAAAAACAGACAGGTAAGATAATCTTATTCGACTGTACTGTAAATCTCGTTTGTCCATATGGCGAAGGAAATTTAGTATTTATTTAAATTACGCTCAAATCTGACTCTTGCCATTGGCATATATTAGGAATTCCTATGCAAACACCACCTTTTCGGTTGCTGACCCTCACAACTCTATTATTACTCTCTGCGTGCGGGGGAGGCTCCAGCTCTAACGGCACGCCAAGCCCTACACCATCCCCAGAACCAAGCTCATCTCCTTCGCCATCTCCTTCGCCATCTCCTTCGCCATCTCCTTCACCATCTCCTTCACCATCGCCATCTCCTTCACCATCGCCATCGCCATCGCCATCACCATCGCCATCGCCATCGCCATCGCCTGAGCCGACACTCACAGGAATATTTCTGGACAGCCCTGTTAGTGGCATGTCTTTTCGTACAGAGACACTAAGCGGAATAACTAACGCATTGGGGGAATACAACTACGTTGCTGGGGAAACCGTAACATTTCATATTGGTGACCTGGAATTCCCTTCTGTAACGGCAAGCGGCGTCCTTACACCCGAGGATCTTTCAAATGGCGATGCGACTACTCGGACGAATGTACTTCAAATATTACAAACCCTTGATAGTGACGGCAATCCAGAAAATGGCATTTCAATTTCTAGCAACGTTACTACGGCTTTCGACAATACAACGCTTGATGTAAGCAATGACGCATTTGATACTGAAGTCGCGTCGGTTATAAGTAGTTTTGACAATGAGCTAAACCTGGTCGGTGAAGAGCAAGCAAATGCACACTTTAGCTCCACGTTGAAAAAACAAATTTTAGGGAGTTGGCTATTAAGCGACGGCGTCGAGCAACGTAACGTGCTTACCTTTATCGATGATAGTCGGTATATCATAATTCATGAGTACGCAGATGACGGCGGGTCTCCTGGCTCCCAGTTAGCCGGCTCTGTAGAACACGGCACTTACACCTGGAACGTCGATACCAATGCTTTTTCTATATCACTGCTTGAAGAGTCAGATGGCTGGGGAGGTTTTTACGACAACGGCACATCAGTTACTGAAGCCCATGTAGAAGGCGACTCTTTAACACTTCAGGATAGCTCTGGAATTGCAGAGAATAGCGTCACCTTTACACGTATCAATGATCTTGAAAACTCGCTTGTAGGTGCTTGGGTGCTCAATGAAGGCGCATCCGGTAATGTTCACATCTTAACGATAGTGTCTGACTCGGAGTATGTATTAGCACATAACAACAATGAAGAATCTTATAGTGGCGAAGTTGCACAGGGACTTTCAGGTGAGTTCGGACGTTACACACTCAACGGCTCCGACTTTGTCGTGACGGCGGTAACAGTGGATACCGACGGGGATGGTGGTTTATTTAATGCGGAAAATACTAGCGGACAAGAAGTACAAACGACAATTATTGAGCCCTGGGGTGACCTTACGCTTGTAGAGCAAACGGGAGAAAGTTTCAGTATTATGCCGATACGAAGTTTTGCCGCAACGTTACGTTGGAATACGGTTGATTCACAATCAACTGAAAACTCTTTATTACTCGGTGATTTAGCTGAAGTAAATATATCCCGCACGTTCGGCTTTACCGAGCAAGAACTCAACGACACATCACATTCTTTTTTAGTAACGACAGAGTTTGAAGGTGAGCCAATTGACGAATCGTATACTCTTACATTAAATAATGACGGTACAGGTATCATTCAATATACCTCAGGAAATACCGCCACAATTAATTGGGAGCTAAGTTCTTCTGGAACGTTGATTCTAAGCGAAACGGATTCTTTCGCTAACCAATGGCAAACGTTCATCGTGAAAATTGATGGCCCTGAAGGCGCCGTTTTAGTTCATATAAATACGCCAAGCACACAAGTGGACTCGGCAGATGTATTAGTTGAAGCTACTTTTTTATTAAACAGGTAATCCTGCCAATAAACTTTTTGACCTAGCCGGAAGCAGCCAAATATTCTAACAAAATTTTTGTGTATTTTGGCATCTGGACTAGATCACAAAGATAAGTTTTGACCGGCCGTGGAACTGGGAAACCAGTTCCACTTTTTACACCGAACATATACCTACTTCATAGTCTTACACACCGAATTAGTCATCCATAAAGAGCCATCTTCAGTTTATTAAGATTTAAAATTACAGTGTAAACTCATACTTAGAACATGAATCACGATTATCTACCTAGACTTGTAAGTATACTTTTGCGTCGGGTTTTTTTAAACTATTCTTCGAGCTCTTCGCTCCAACACCTCATTCCCTCAGAACTCTCAGAACTCTCAGAAGACATACAGCCATCGATCTATACTCGACAACGTAATATTCTAGGCCTTCAACTCTCTTTTTCGATGATCAATTTACGATGCGGGAATGGTATTTCTATACCCTTCTCATCTAATGCTTTTTTGATTTCTTCAGGAATAGAGTACAAAACATCAAAATAATGTTCACCCAAGCAAAATGGACGTACCAGAAAGTCCACCGAACTATCGTTGAGCGTTTCCACTTCAACAAAGGGCGCAGGTTCTTTCAATATATTCGGGTGCCTATCTAAAACCGAGTTTATAATTTCTCGAACAACGTCAGTGTTTTCTTTATACGCAACACCAAAATGCATATCTACACCACGGACACTATGATGAGAGTGATTAATAATCTGGCTTCCCCAGATTTGACTATTAGGGATAATAATATGCTGGTTGTCGAATGTCTTTAAAATGGTTGTAAATAGATCAATTTCTGAAACGTTGCCGAAACGATCCGCCGCTGAAATAAAATCCCCGGCTTTATACGGTCGAAAAATAAGCAACATAACCCCTGCCGCCAAATTCGACAATGTACCTTGCAATGCCAAGCCAACAGCCAAACCAGCAGCACCGAGCAACGCGACTATGGACGCTGTTTGTACGCCAAATCGATTAAGGACGGCAATAACCACAAACGCCAGAACGATATACTTAGCGACACTACCTAAAAAACGAAATAGCGTATCATCTAAACTCTCGTATTTTTCACCGACCTTATAAATTATCTTACGTGTTTTGTTCGCGACAAAGAGTCCAACAAGAAAAATTAGAATTGCAAAGACAACATTAGTCGCGCCTGCAATAAGCGCTGGTACATATTGATTTAAATCGAACGTGTTTATATATTCTTGCATGAATCTATCTCCATAATAGTTAAAAATTTACAGCCTTAAAAATTGACTTTATGACCCCATCACCACCAAGTGAGAATATGACTAATGTTTTAAGTGCCTATTAAAAACTTATGCCATCCTGATCATACGTAGGCCTCGACATGAACGAATACGTAGCCTCATTTTCAATATACGCTATGAAATGAGACTGGGTTATATCTTCGAGAAACGTAAAGGCAATAGTCATCGAGAGCTATATTGACGCAGCATATATCGGTCTTTCTAATTAATTTTCTATAGAAAGTTATTCACTTAACTCCTTCATTTTAATTCGTAGCGCTTTAGCATTTTTATATGAAGGATATAAGTGCAAATAACGCTCATAATAAGAAATCGCCATCGTAGGGTTTTTAAGCTTCACCATTAGATCACCAAGGTTTAAATATATCGGTGTTCTGCGTGGGTTTAACTCTACAGTACGGTAGTACCAAATCAATGCCTCACCGTACTTATCTTGTTTATCTAATACAAAACCATAATTATTGACGATATTTTCGTTATACGGATTCAACTTAACCGCCTGAGCCCATAGCGTTTCAGCCTCATCTAGTTTTCCACGGCGCAATAGTTTAAGCGCTTGCGCATCTAGTTTATAAGCCTCTATCACTCGGCGGTTACTCTTCAGGGTATTATCAAGCACTGCGTCCTTGATAATAACATCAGGCGCTTGTATTTTAGCCAGGTCAATTTGCCGGCCGACATCAGCTTTCATGTCACCCTCTGCCGCGCTTAATGCAGCCACTCTTTTCGCTTTCTCTTGGTTAGCACGCCGCTCAATCTCAACCTCGCTTACGGCCTTAAGCTCAAACACAAAATCACCGCCTTGGCCACCAAGTAGATTTCCAAATGCAGGGGTTTGAGTGGCATAACTCGCCACTACAGGAGACACGTATGTGCCAATCTCTGATGCCGTTAGGTAACCGTTGTTGTCTGTATCCGCCTTTCCATCAAGTGCCTTTAATAACGCCCACGTAAAAACAGAGTGACCATTTGGGCCTCCATCAGCAACCTCTTGATCGGCACCACCCGCGGTAATAATTTGCCGTGCCGATCGTCCGGTAATATGATTTAGGTAGTTGTAACTCTGTGCCCCTCCTCCGCGGGTTAACGCGAGTCCGGAGTAACAACTGTCCATAACAAAATATACGTGCTTCGCAGGAATGAGTGCCGAAAAGTCATTGAGCTGACTCATGCTTATGCCCCGTACAGAAAACTTTGACAATTCCGCATCAACGGGCACCAAATATCCCAAATTGCCACCACTCGCTAATTCACGGGTGGCTCCATGGCCTGCGTAAAAAACAAATACTCTATCGTTTTTTCCGACTTTTGTAGGATCCGCAAGTGTATGCCCCAATACTTCAGCTATGTTCTCGCGAGTAGCATCGCTATCGTAGAGCTCAATGATATGATCTGACTTGAAACCAAAATCGGTTTTCAGCTTTTGCGCGATGCTTTTCGCATCCGCCACAGCATAATCAAGCTTAGGCCAATACTGATACTGATTCACGCCAACAATTACAGCCCAACTATTACTGTATAATTTGGGTTTCGGCGCATCGGGGACTTTAGGTACCCCTGAATTAGTTAAACTGAATGACGAACCATCGAGCGTTGTAACACGATAACCTTCTTTGGCTAGCCCTTCTAGAATATACGGTAGCGCCTCAACGGTTTGTTTATGAATGTCATGAAAAAGCAGTATTCCTTTTTTCTTCTTTTTAACAAGATCTAGCGTACGCTGTGCTATTGATTCAGGTATCGGATCGGACCAATCAAGCGAATCGACGTTCCACATGATAGCCGCCATATTCTGCTGCTTGATATTATTTTCCAGTTCTGCATTTTTTGAACCGTAAGGTGGGCGAAAGAGTGTATTGTCAAACGAGCTCACCGCTTTTATCAACTTATTGGTTTTGCCTAATTCCGCAACCTGCTGATCATTGCTTAGCTTGGTTAACACACCGTGAGTAAAACTGTGATTGGCCAGGACATGCCCCTCGTCTAAAATACGATTAATCACTTTTGTATTTTTGTTATGCACCGTAATCGACTCGTTGCCGTCATCATCAATTGACACTTTACCCAAATTTCTACCTACGGCAAAAAAGTACGCCTTAACATCGTAGGTTTTTAGTGTGTCCAGTATTTTCGCTGTACGTAAGCGATGAGGCCCATCATCAAATGAAAGAACAACTGTCTTTTCTGGCATGCCGTTACCCCAGATAATTTTGGGCCCCACTGTCGCGAGCTTATCTTCTTTACTTCCAGCTAGGTTACTTCCAACTAGATTACTACCGCGGGTTTTATCTCGATGTAAAACCGGTGCCGCGTCCAAGCTACTCTTAACCAATTCAATATTGTATCGCTCAGCCAAACTCTTAATATACTTTTCCCATTGATCGCCTGCACCTCTTTGTTTACCAAGTTTCGACATTGAGAGACTGTACTGTTTACCAAAGTATGTCATGCTATCGTTAGCGGACTTAACTAACGCGCGCAATTGAAATAGTCCCTGCTCTGGTGTCGACTTTTCAGTTTCAAGTAGTAAAAGCTCTTCGGCCAAATCTACAAAGGCCAACATATCGGCGCGCTGAAGATCCGCCGCTGCCGCATATTTGACGAAGGATTTCGTCACTTCCAAAAGGTTTCGCGTAGGCGCGCGCTCGGACTGCTCTTCCGCTTGATGAACCAACTCATCAAAAATCGCGTGCTTAACCGCATAGAAATTTCTAGCCCGATGAACATTGACATCTAACGGATCTCTACCCGACGATTCATTTAATAGCAGTAACATTTTGTGATGCGCCGTCAAATATGCATCAAATTGTGCGGCAGGAACTGACTGATTAGCCATCGATGTACTAGGAACACCTACAAGGAATAGCGTCCACGCCACTACGAACCACGCAGCTTTAATCTGTTTCATTTTCTCTCCGAAAATATTGGAAGTTTGCGCCAACTTAACGACTTTACTTATATGACGACTTTATTTATATATAGTGTAAATAATTATACCGGCAAAAAAGCAAGCGTAGTAAACCACTGATCGCGACAATAATGATATAAAGTAATGTGGTTTTCAAAATTTAATAACAAATCTAGCCAAATTTATGCCGCCTCCAACCAGTGCCCATCCATAGATATGTAGGCACATCCCCCAAAAGGTCTTCGCAGTGGAGTCTACTGCTAATGAATGTCGACATTTAGTCAGAGCGCATCTAAAAAACAGACAACGAAGAGTACGCTAAACCAAAATGCCACCGACGGTTAATTGCCTCACGTGGATGAATCCAACGAGCATTACAGCTACACGATTCAATCTAGACATCTCCACGACTGAAAGAATACTAAATGGAGCGGCACAGACTAGAACAATTAACAAATACCGTGGAGGTGAAATTCAAGAATAGCAGGTAGGAAGAAAAAACAAACCCCAAAAGGCATTGCGTAGTATACGCAGCCCTTTGGGGTACAAGTTGCTTAAAAACCGAACATTGCATTCGGCTTAGGTGTTTAAACGAGGTTTATTTAACGGTACGAATACGGAACCAATTTACATTGAAGCCACCTGATAAAGCCGCAATCGCAAATTGATGATCGCCCGCAGGTAAGGTTACGATGTGCTCAATGGTTTCCCAATTTTGCCAATCACCGGTATTCGGTACATCAATAGCCCCATAAGTCTGTCCGCCGCCGCCTTCTTCGAACTGAATACGACCGCCACCGTTCTTGCTAGCAACGCGGTATTCAATAGCGTAAGTACCGGTTTCAGGAATGTTGATAGTATCGTAAATTAGCCAGTCATTAGCATCGACCCAACCGATATTTAAACCACCACCAGTATCTTGAGTGGCTTCGGTTTGAATGCCATTCATACTGTTAAAGGCTTCAGCTTCAACCTTTACATTTATGCCGCCACAATCAGATCGACACCCCGCATCCGCTACAACTTCACGCGTTGTAGTATTGCTTAGCTCACCATCACTTACCGTTAGCTCTACCGTATAAAAACCTGCAGCAGTATAGGTATGTGAAGCGTTAACACCTGAACCTGTGGTGTTATCACCAAAGTCCCAGGTGTAGCTAAGCGTATCGCCATCGGCGTCACTTGAGCCGCTCGCATCAAAACTAGAGTCGAAGGCTAGTCGTGAAGTTGTGAAGCTTGCAACAGGCGCTTGGTTTTCTTGACTTGCGCTTGCACACGAAGCCGAGTTGAAGTTACCACTATGTGAAATAATGAAACCAAATGTTTGACTCTCGCCAGGTTGCAATGTGTTGTTCGAGCTGGCGGTAACAATATTATTGCCAGAACCCGAAACACTTGCTCCACCCCAACTATCGCCTGTACCAACATTAACACCGGCATCAATGTCTACGCTCCAACCGTTCATGGTGGCAGCGCCTGCATTGGTTACGGTTACGTCTTGAATTACGGCGCCGTTGTTCCAGATATCAACCCCACCAACACTACAATTGAGTAAATTAACAGGCTCAAATACATTCACACTTGAGCTTGTTGATCCGCTGTCATCTAGATTATCAGTTACGTCTAAAATAACTTGGAAGTCGCCATCGTTTAAGTACGTGTGGCTCGCCGTAATACCCGAACCCACCTGACCGTCACCAAAGTCCCAGCTGTAATTAACGATGTCACCATCGGGGTCATTCGATGCGCTTGCATCAAGACTAACTGTACGACCGTTAGTAGCATGACTAAATTGCGCCTCTGGAGGAATATTCACAATAGTCCCGATAGTAATTGTTACGCTGGAAGATTCTCCAACATTACCATCGTTGTCGGTAGCTTCTGCGCTTAAGGTGTAAACGCCGTCATTCGTAGAAGAATAGCTAAACGCGTAAGGCGCTGTACTATCCGTGCCCTCGAATTGGCCATTAACAAAGAAATCGACAGAACTAACACTACCGTCAGCATCACTCGCAGATGCCGTGACAACTACCGTTTGATCTGTATCGAATTGATCACCACCGCTGGGCGAGGTAATACTTATAGTGGGGTCGCTAGAGCCTGAGTTTAAGGCATAGTCGTCATAGAACGCTAAGCTCCATGCAAGTGCACTGTTCCAGTTAATGGTAATTTCGTTGGTAGACCATGCACCGATTTGGTCGATATAGCAGGTTTGCGGGCTAGATTGACAACCATCTAGCTGGCCGCGAGACAAATCATCTTCTAGCCCAGTGTTTGGTCCACCAGAAAATGATCCCGGTGGCGCCCAGGGGTAAGAGCCATTTAATACACCCGCCCAAAAACGGTGATGCGGTTGTGAAATTGCATTTTCACCGTGACCTGTCACATATGAGCGCGACAAAGCATTTTGACCAAAGATGTAGTTCAAACCGTTACCCACAGCTTGAGCATACTCGTCGTTACCGGTTATATCGTAGGCAAGACCCAATACCGTTAGCGTGTTCGCAATTAAGTTGTTAGAACCCCACTCATATTCACTACTATTAATTGGGGCGAAATAACCTTCGCTATTAGAAGTAGAAAGTCTTTGATTAGCAATATCGACTAAACGACCGCGCGCCGTATCTCGCATGCTGGCTGTATGTGACGTCGGCACAGTGGCCAATGACATCAACGCCGGTATTTCCGTACCCTGCCATGAGTAATTAGTATCACCTAGGCCGTTTAAATTTACGTCGCCGGCATACTTTGAATCGCCCGTTGTAATATACAACTCAGCTGCAGCCCATAAAAATTCGTCACTGACGTCGGTATCGCCGTATGCACCACCGCCGCTTTGATAGGGGTGGGTGTTTGAATCCGGATGGAAGATTGAGGGGTGAGCTTTAGCCGCATCCCATGCACTTTGTGCGGCCTGCAAACAAGCATTCGCGAAGTCATTATCAATGCCGTCAAACAAACGTGCGCTCATTGCCGCTGTTGCCGCTAGGTTTAACGTTGCAGCTGTTGTTGGCGGAATAAGATGGCGCCTAGTGCCATCTTCATGCGGAGCCAAAGGCAAACCCGTCCAGCCGTCATCTTGCACTTTGTGATGAGCCATTCCTGACAAATTTTGCCCTTGCGGAACCTGCATTCCGAGCATAAATTCCATCTGCCAACGAATTTCATCAAGGATATCGGCAACGCCGTTACCGCTTTCAGGGATATTTAACGTGTTATCGCCCAGTGCCGCCGCGTTATTACCTAAATGAACGGCTCGTTCGTACATGCTAGCCAGCTTGAAAAATGAAATGCCGCCGTTAACAACATATTTGCCATGATCGCCAGCATCGTACCAACCGCGAGTAACATCTAAGGAGTAATTGCAGGTGCCGGTAAAACACGGCACATTAAAATCGCCTTGGTTTGCGCCTTCGTTTAAATGACCCGCTGGGCGCGCCCAACGACTGTCGTTGCCAAAACTGCCATTGCCGCCGCCAGTAAATTCTGTACGAATCTCTATACCGCTTCGATTATGGTAAAAGTATTTAATGGAGTCATAAGCGACGGCGCTGAAAACTGAAGGGCTAATATCAAACTCGTAACTTTGATCACCCCCAACCGCAATACTGTAGTTAGAGCCATCAGTATCAATATGTGAAAAGTCGATATGATGAACATTTTCACCTGAAGCACTATCAAAACCTTGAGGTATAGACTCGCCACTGGCGATAACAGTGTTCCCTTGACGTAATTCCCAGCCTACAGGACTACTACTACCCGTAGCGAGTGTCGCTATCTTTGCGGCATTGGGAATGTAACCAAGTTGGTTTACTCGCGGGTTTCCATCTGCTGCGCAGACAGCACCTGATATAAGCATTGCAAGCGTTGACGCTGCAAATGCCTTTAACGGTGGGGTTAGCTTTAAAGCCATGATGATATTTCCTTTTATTATATTATTAGTTTTAGAAACTTGTTAATACGGCTACAAATATGAGCGTCAAGCATCGCTCGTACTACGACACCCTGCCTCGCTATTTAGAACTTGAATATTTGTCAGCGCAATCATCGTAAGCCAGTCAATAATTATTATGGGTTCAACTTTATTTTTGATTCAAACTTAAACTCGAACCTCGAGGTAAGCTCTTTTGGGGCTAAAACGTAAGCTAAAACACCCTCCACCCTTACTAATGGCTAATAATTCACCGATTTTTACTTTTTTTGGCTTCTAGTGCGTTCAAACGTTCAGGTAATTTACGGCTAAAACATACCTAAAGTTTTCAAGGATTGATGCTGAAATGGCGATTTTGAGTAGATATAACGGTGTTAGAACGAACTAAAAGGGAGGTAGAGTTACTTATAACGTTAACCAAGGTGGTAATTTGGCCGGTATTAACACGCAAAATAAGCCTAGTGTGGCCACTAGGGCTACGACCTTGTCCGTAGATATTAATGATAATTCCCTCATGCATAGTACGAGGGCTAAGTACGAGGGCTAAGTACGAGGGCTAAGTACGAGGGCTAAGTACGAGGGCTAAGTACGAGGGCTAAGTACCAGGACTAAGTACCAGGGCTAAGGCCAGGTACGAGGGCTAAGTGGTATTGTTATTTATTCAAGGGCAGGAGGAAGGTAAGCAGGGCAGGTATTAAAGCGTTTTAGATTGTAGGGATACGATAAATAACCGCGCCATTAGAAAAATATTCCTCAGAAGCATAGCGGTAGATCTCTTCGTTTTTAGATCGCTCAAGAAAGGGGTTATCCAATACAAATATTTTGGAAGTGGCATCAAAACGCGGTTGCATCTGCGCAAGTTGTGCTTCATTAATGGCTTGTAATGCTCCGCTTTTATAGAGCTGTTCTATACCAAAGCTAATGCGCTCCGCTATTTCTGGCCGAGTGCTAGGGTAGGCCAAATAGAAAGGCATGGAATAAAAAATGTAATGATTCGGAACAATACTCAGCCCATGCTTACCATCCCTATAGCCTTCCAAAAATTGATATGCCTCCATTATACTTAACGGAATATAGTCAAAACGACCGTGATTAAGCATCGGCATAATAAGATCAAAGCTATTTGCCTTGCCAACTGTAATCCCGTGGTGCTCATAGACAGCCACATCAGGCCAGTCTTCGCCTTGACCCGGCTTTAGGGTTAAAAATCCCTCTACAGTGTTCAGTACGGAAAATTTAGCTAACTCGCTTTGTTTCACTATCATCGCACGCAAACCCACGATATTGACTTGCGAAGGCAGTGCGATTGATTGGTATTTAGAACCCTTACTTAAATCTACACGAAAACTGTCCATACGGCAGTTAACCTCTACGCCCTCGCCCAACATAGCATCCGCACGCTCAAGCGATAGCTCATCGGGATAGAGTTCAAGAGTATAGGGGCCATAACTATCGCTAGAAACGTCTAAAGCTGCCGTGATTAGCCGGACATTATAATCTTGCAGGGGGAGCGACCAACCCCCGTTATAGAGCTTAATTTCATAGCCAGTTTTTTGCGTAGTCTCTGCAGCACCGACAAACGGAGCCCACACAATAACTAGCATCGAGAAAAAGCGGAGCGAAGTCAGAAGTTCCATCTATGTCTTTGATCCTTATATTCAGCACGTAGTAAGTTGATTAAAAACGTGTCGGCTTAATGCACTTATCGCAGGCGCCGGTAATGAATCCCTATAATGCATACCTATAAACTAAAGTGTACTACAAGAGTTAGATAATGAAATACGAAACCCAAGCGATTTCACCAGCTATGATTTACGTAGCATTTGCATAACGACAGGTTCTAGACAGTATCGCGACTAGAGGACATTACACAAACGCGATGCGAGCCACCCCACCTAGACGAACCAATGCACATTAACGTAAAGTCGCCTAAAGCCATTAGTTGACGCCAACGCCTCTAAAGAGGGCCATATTTAACCTTAAATTAAAAGCTTCAGAGCATATGCGTTACAAAATAGTTGAGGACCGTAAAAACAGCGCGAAAGAGCCCTCAATAGGTAATTATTACCACTACAACCTATTCGAACGCAAGAGCAAAGGTCAGTAAAGTATAAACAGTATAAACAGTATAAACAGTATAAATCATACTATAGTGGACCTATTCACAACACATTCCTGCACAGAACCTTTCTGCACAACAATTGAGCTCTTCACTCATCAGGTTATCGCTGATCGACTCCGAATAAAGATCTGAATCAGCATCTAAAATAAAATTACCATTAGCGCGGGTAGAATAACCATAACGGTCCATATTTTTATCGATGACCGCTGTTCCCACCCTTTGTGGGATAGAGTCGGTGCTAAAGGTCTTAGCACACATAAGCGCCGGCATGGTTAACAGCAGACATAGCAGTAACGCTACAAGGTAATATATTGACTAAAAACGATTAAACCTATCGAATATAAACGATTATCAAACGCCTAAACCTAATATAAACCTTATGATATGCTCCATGGTATAGCGTCAACTACAGGTCAAATAACACACACTTAGATGCACTCTAATTGAGCAGAAAAACGTGATCACCTTAAGCGCTCTGCATAATGATGTGTTAACTCGAATTTATATCACTTCATACCTATTAAAGCCGGCAAAACGAGATATTAAGGCATAAATTTAAAGCCATGAAAGCTATATTCTCTACCTTGCAAAGCAGCATCCGTGACTTGCTACCGATAGTACTTGTTATCGCCTTTTTTCAGGTGGTGGTATTGCAGCAGGCATTGCCAAATGTACTCGACATATTGCTCGGCACTCTATTTGCGGTAATAGGCCTTAGTTTATTTATTCGTGGATTAGAAATGGGGCTTTTCCCCATTGGCGAATCCATGGCACGCGCGTTCGCAAAAAAAGGCAGCGTCGCCTGGCTACTTATATTTTCATTTTGCTTGGGCTTTGGTACGACCGTCGCAGAACCTGCGCTAATTGCTGTAGCGGCCGAAGCCGCTAATGTCGCAGCCGAAGCCGGCGCAATAACCAACAGTACAGAGGCCCGGGCAAGCTACTCAAACGGTTTACGCATGACTTTTGCGCTGAGTGTAGGCTTTGCCATTGTTATTGGCGTACTACGAATTCTTAGAAATTGGCCGATACAATATTTAATCATCGGGGCTATATTTTGGTCATCGCGATTACCACAATCGCCCCTAAAGAAATCATCGGTATTGCCTACGACAGCGGCGGCGTCACAACGTCGACCATCACGGTGCCTTTGGTCACAGCTTTAGGTGTAGGTTTAGCCTCATCCATTAAGGGGCGAAACCCGATGATCGACGGTTTTGGCCTTATCGCGTTTGCCTCATTAACGCCCATGATTTTTGTCATGCTCTACGGAATTGTGGTGTCGGTATAGCAATGACTTTAATCAACGAATTTTTCTTCACACTACTATCTACCTTGCGCGATGTATTGCCCATCGCGGCAATTATATTTGGTTTTCAGATATTTATTCTTAGGGCCGCTGTACCGGCATTACCACGTGTATTGTTCGGTTTTGTTCTGGTAATTGTTGGTCTATCGTTTTTTTTACTGGGGTTAGAAAAAGCCTTATTCCCTGTTGGCCGACTAATGGCCGAACAGCTAAAGTCCATGAACGACTCGACAACCGGCTACATGTGGGTCTATATTTTTGCGTTTGCAATAGGTGCCAGCACCACGATTGCCGAACCCTCATTAATTGCTGTTGCGATTAAGGCCAATCAGGTTTCTGGTGGCGCCATTGGAGTTTGGGGCTTACGAATTGCGGTGGCTATAGGTGTCGCATTCGGGATTACCTTAGGCTCGTGGCGCATCGTTACAGGCTATCCGATTCATTGGTTTATTATGGCCGGCTATCTAATTGTCGTAGCGCAGACCTTTATTGCTCCAAAACTCATCGTGCCACTCGCCTACGATTCTGGCGGCGTTACGACGTCAACTGTAACCGTTCCACTCGTGGCCGCACTGGGTTTAGGCTTGGCGGAAAACATTCCCGGCCGCAGTGCTTTAATTGATGGCTTTGGGCTTATCGCCTTTGCCAGCCTATTTCCAATAATTTCTGTTATGGCCTATGCCCAATTTTCTGAATGGTACGGAAAATATAAAACATCACACGCGAAAAAATGAGGAAAGATCATGCGCTTTAAGCTTATTGTCGCTTTTGTAGAAGATGCCAAGACCGACCCGGTAATGAAGGCTGCACGTGAAGCCGGAGCTACCGGTTCGACCATCATAAATAACGCGCGCGGCGAAGGCTTAGAAGCGAAGTCGACATTCTTTGGCCTATCACTCGAAACACAACGCGATGTACTGTTGTTTTTAGTCGAAGAGCATTTGAGTCGACATATACTCGAAAAGATTTCGAAAGCCGGCTGCTTTGATGAAGAGCCCGGCACCGGTATCGCGGTACAGCTAGATGTTGAAGACGCAGTAGGTGTAGCGCACCAAGTGCAAAAATTATCTGAAAAAATAGGGGATGAAATATGAAACCACGAAGTATTTTATGTCGTGATGTTATGAATCAACGCTTCGAATTGGTCGACGGTTTAACAACCGTTTCAGACGCCATCAACATCATGAAAAACAACAACTATAAAAAAGTTATCGTCAAAAAACGACACGAAAATGATGAATATGGACAGGTATTACTGTCTGATATCGCGAAACAAGTTATTGCGTTAGATCGCTCTCCCGATCGCGTCAACTTATACGAGATCATGGCTAAGCCGGTAATTTCGGTTCGAGCAGAAATGGACATTAAATACTGCGCACGCTTGTTTAACTCGTTTGGTTTGTCATCTGCGCCGGTAATAGATAATCAAGAAGTGATCGGCGTGGTGAGTTATAACGACATTGTGCTGAGTTGGTTAGATTATCTCGATGTGAAAAACGACGCATCCTAAGCAATCAATTAACCTATTAACTAAGCATAGAAATAGAGATAGCCACAAAAAAGCCCTAGCACGTTCAAATAATTGAAAGCGCTAGGGCTCGTACTTACGACTTAAGTCAGTCTAGATCGATTAAGGTAAGAAACTCTCACCCATTAAGAAACGATCGACTTCGCGCGCCGCACGGCGGCCTTCATCGATAGCCCATACGATTAAGCTCTGGCCACGACGTGCATCACCCGCAGCAAAGACACCTTCTACATTCGTAGAGAAGTGATCATATTCTGCTTTAGCATTTGATCGACCATCTTTTTCTACGCCGAACTGCTCAAGTAAGCCGCCCTCAGGCCCAAGAAAACCCATCGCGAGTAGTACCAAGTCAGCCGGGTATACTTTTTCAGAGCCTTCAATTTCTTTAGGGATCATTTGCCCGGTATCTGCGCGCTGCCATTCGATGTCAACAGTGTGTACCGCTTTAACGCGACCCGAACCGTTGTCTTCTAAGCATTTGGTCATCACTAAATAGCCGCGTGGATCTGCGCCCTGCTTTGCGATAGCTTCTTGCTGGCCGTAATCGACCAACAAAACTTTTGGCCACTGTGGCCAAGGGTTATTCGCAGCACGCGACTCGGCAGGCTGAGGCATAATTTCCAGTTGCTTTACACTGGCGCAACCATGACGTAAAGATGTACCAACACAGTCTGTACCCGTATCACCACCACCGATAACCATAACGTGCTTATCTTTAGCACTAATATTTTTACCGTCACTCAACTTAGAATCTAACAAGCTCTTGGTGTTTTTCCCCAAAAACTCCATCGCAAAATGAACGCCGTCAAGTTCACGACCTGTAACAGGCAGGTCACGAGGGACAGTAGCACCCGTCGCTAGGACAACGGCATCGAACGATTCTTTAAGCTCATCGGCTGAAAGATCTTTACCGACTTCAGTATTCGTTACAAAGTTAATGCCTTCAGCTGCGAGTATGTCAACACGTCGTTGAACGACGTCTTTCTGCAGTTTCATGTTGGGGATTCCATACATCAACAATCCACCAATACGATCCGCTCGTTCGTAAACGGTAACTTCATGGCCCGCTTGGTTAAGCTGAGCTGCGCTCGCTAGACCCGCTGGTCCAGAACCAATAACAGCCACTTTTTTGCCGGTACGTGCACTAGGAATTTTTGGTACGACCCAACCTTCCGCGAAACCTTTATCGATAATAGAAACTTCGTTGAGTTTAATCGTAACGGGGTCTGCGTTAATACCTAAAACGCACGCGCCTTCACAAGGAGCCGGACACACACGACCCGTAAATTCAGGGAAGTTATTTGTTTTGTGCAGGCGATCTAGCGCCTCCTTCCAGCGACCACGATAAATCAAATCATTCCACTCTGGAATTAAGTTGTTTACCGGGCAGCCCGCCACTTGGGGCGCGTAGTCCGAGTTACCTGACAGGCAAAACGGTACACCGCAATCCATACAGCGCGAACCCTGTGTGGATATATCGGCCTCTGGCATGTGCTCGTGAATTTCTTGCCAATCAATTATGCGCTCAGCCGCATCGCGGTCATCAGGCAATTGTCGCTCTACGTGTATAAATCCAGTTGGATTACCCATTCTTCAATCCCCCACTAAGCCTTAGCTAAGCTGTCTAAATGCATGTCGAAGGCGGCCTCAGCCACCTCATTTTCGGTACTGTAGTTTCCAGTGTCGCGGGCTGTTTTCATATAGCCCAGCATTTTCTTGTAATCCACTGGCATTACCTTCACAAATTTATTAACGTTAGCGCCCCAATCACTTAATAGTTCACTGGCGACATCCGAGCCTGTTTTTTCTTTATGCTCTTCGATGTGCGCTTTCAGGTCGGCCTCATCATCGGCATCTTCAACCGCTTCAAGAGCAATCATCTCCATATTACATTTACTGGCAAAGCTGCCATCATGATCAAGAACATAAGCCACACCACCGGACATGCCTGCAGCAAAGTTGCGACCGGTATTTCCTAAGATGATGACTTTACCACCGGTCATATATTCGCAACCGTGATCACCAACACCTTCAACAACAGTCGTGGCGCCAGAGTTACGTACGCAGAAGCGTTCTCCTGCTATACCGCGAATAAATGACTTACCCGAAGTTGCGCCAAAAAGCGCTACATTACCGATAATAATATTGTCGCGCGCTTTGAACGGCGAAACAGCCGGCGGGTAAACAATAATCTCAGCACCAGACAAACCTTTACCGAAGTAATCGTTAGCATCACCTTCAAGCTCAAAACGAATGCCCGCTGCAGCAAACGCAGCAAAACTCTGACCTGCGGAGCCAGTCAACTTCACGTCAATCGTTCCTGCCGGTAGTCCTTTGGCTTCGTAACGCTTACTAATTTCATTCGAAAGCATCGTCCCAACTGAACGATTAGTGTTAACCAAACTTGCACTTAACTTAACAGGTTTCTGCTCTTCTAAAGCCGCTTTCGCATCAATAATAAACTTGCGATCTAGAATGTCGTCGATTAAATGCTTCTGAGTTGTCGTTCTATATAAGGCATCGCCCTCTAAGCCAGACTCTTTATGTAAGATTGGCGCAAGATCCAGACCTTTAAGTTTTGGATTTTCAATATTATCTCGAGGCTTCAAGCACTGGCTTTGCCCGACCATTTCATTAATGGTGCGGAAACCAAGCTCAGCCATTAGCTCGCGTAAACCTTCGGCAAGCATAGTGAAGAAATTCACCACGCTTTCGACTTTGCCATCAAATCGTTCGCGTAAAGCTTTATCTTGTGTAGCAACACCAACTGGGCAGGTGTTCAAATGACACTTGCGCATCATGATACAACCTTCAACAATCAAAGCCGCTGTTGCAACGCCCCACTCTTCAGCACCTAGCATTACAGCTATCGCCAAGTCACGTGGTGTTTTCATTTGGCCATCAGCTTGAACCGTGATGCGATTACGTAAACGGTTGCGTACAAGCGTTTGGTGAGTCTCGGCCAAACCAAGCTCCCACGGTAATCCCGCATGTTTAATCGAGCTTAAAGGAGATGCACCTGTGCCACCATCAAAGCCAGCAATAAGAACAACATCGGCGTAACCTTTACATACACCAGAAGCAATTGTCCCTACACCCGCTTCAGACACTAACTTAACGTTAATACGCGCTTCACGATTAGCATTTTTCAAATCGTAAATAAGCTGGGCTAAATCTTCAATAGAATAAATATCGTGATGCGGCGGCGGTGAAATCAATCCAACACCAGGGGTCGATCCGCGTGTGCGTCCAATCCAAGCATCAACTTTGTGACCCGGTAATTGACCACCCTCACCCGGTTTAGCGCCTTGCGCCATTTTAATCTGTAGCTCTTCTGCGTTTGCAAGATAATGACTAGTTACACCAAAACGACCCGAAGCAACCTGTTTGATCTTCGACAACATTAGATCGCCGTTTTCATCAGGCTTGAAACGAATTGGATCTTCGCCACCTTCACCACTATTACTCTTGCCGCCAATGCGGTTCATAGCTTTCGCAAGTGTTGTGTGTGCTTCCCACGAAATAGAACCGAAAGACATCGCACCGGAAGCAAAGCGCTTCATAATAGCTTCAGCCGATTCGACTTCGTCTAACGGTACCGATGGTCTGTCGCTATTAAAGTCGAGCATACCGCGAAGGGTGAATGCAGCACGACCTTGGTCATCAACAACCTTTGCGTACTCTTTAAACATTGTAAAATCATTTGCCGCACTAGAGTGCTGCAATAATCGAATTGTTGTCGGGTTGAACAAGTGACGCTCGCCATCATGACGCCATGCATATTCGCCACCAGACTTAAGTAAATCATCTACAGCAATACGATTAGAGGCTGGGAAGCCATCACGATGTTTCACTAAGGTTTCATGTGCTATTGCATCAAGATCAATGCCGCCAATTCGTGTAACGGTTCCAGTGAAGTATTTCTCAACAACAGAGGAGTTAACACCTAAGGCTTCAAATATTTGTGCGCCCATGTATGACTGTAGAGTAGAGATGCCCATCTTCGAGAATATTTTGAGTAAGCCACTATTTACGGCTTTTATATAACCCGCAAGTACCTCTGTATCACTCAGGTTCTCACTTAGGACACCCTCATTCCGTAATTCCAACAATGTCACTATCGACAAATATGGGTTAACCGCCGAAGCCCCGTAACCAATCAAACACGCAAAGTGATGTGTTTCGACAACATCACCGGCCTCAACAATAATATCCGCCTTGGTACGTAAACCGTGACGAATCAAATCGTGATGAATAGCTGCGGTAGCCAATAAAGACGGTATCGCGGCATGATCGGAGTCTACTTCGCGGTCGCTTAGAATTAGAATTGAATAGCCTTCGTTAACCGCATCACGTGCATAACGACAAATACGCTCCAAGCCTTTATCCAATTCACCTTCAGCACCCGTTGCTTTAAAGCTGGTGTTAATTGTTTTGGACTGGAAATGCTTGTGATCAATATGCTTTAACTTCATCAACTGTTCGTTGCTAAGTAAAGGCTGTTTGATTTCAACTTTATGGCAATGCTCTGCCGTTTCGGCTAGCAAGTTCTTTGACGAGCCTATGTATGTTCGCAACGACATGACCATTTCTTCACGAATAGGATCTATCGGTGGATTAGTCACCTGCGCAAACAACTGTTTAAAGTAATTTGATAAATGTTGCGGACGGTCAGACAAAATCGCCAGTGGCGTGTCTTGCCCCATAGCACCAAGTGGCTCTTTACCGCTAGTTACCATTTGCTTAAGAATTAGGTTTAGATCTTCGTAACTATAACCAAAAGCTTTTTGATATTTACGTAAGGAGCTCAAGGTCGGCTGATGAATTTCAACATCAGGTGTAGGGAGATCATCTAAAACAATTTTATTTTGCTTTACCCAATCGCCATATGGCTGGCGTGAACAAATATCGGCCTTTACTTCACCATCGCTAATAATGCGACCACGCTCTAAATCGGCAATGAATATTTTGCCTGGCTGCAGGCGACCTTTTTGAACAACACGTGCAGGATCAACACACAGAGCGCCGGTTTCAGAACCCATAACAACAATATCGTCATCCGTCACTAAGTAACGCGACGGACGTAAACCGTTTCGGTCTAATGTGGCGCCAATAACGTTACCATCTGTAAATGAAATTGAGGCTGGACCGTCCCAAGGCTCCATAATACATGCATAGTATTCATAAAAGGCACGCTTTACAGGGTCCATGTCCTCTTGGCTTTGCCACGCTTCTGGTACCATCATCATCATAACTTGCGCAAGCGGTCGGCCACTTAACACCAATAATTCGATCGCCATATCTAGATTGGCAGAATCGGAATTACGTCGATTGCAGATCGGGTACAGCATCGCCAATTCTTCTTGCGAAAAATTGATCGTTTCGAATAAGACTTCACGCGCCTGCATCCAATTGACGTTGCCTCGAACGGTGTTGATTTCACCATTGTGTGACAAATATCGGAACGGCTGAGCACGTCGCCAAGCGGGGAAGGTATTCGTAGAAAAGCGCGAGTGAAACATCGCTAAAGCTGAAACAAACTTTTCACTGTGTAAATCTAAGTAGTACTCGCGAACCTGAGCCGTTGTTAACTGACCTTTATAGACGATGGTGCGTGATGACATGGATGCGATATAGAACTCATCGAACTCTCCATCAATTTGACCATCAACACTTCCATTGAATTCATGCGACGTACTTTTGCGAAGTACAAAAAGCTTACGCTCAAAATCTTGCTGGTCTAAATCGCTCGGACGCTGAATAAACACCTGTTCAATCGCGGGCTCAGTAGAGATAGCCGCCTCACCGAGGTTGCTATTATTGCCTGGCACAGCACGGTAACCCAAAAGCTGTAACCCTAACGCTTCAATTTTCGTATTTAAGATGTCTTTAGCTATCTGATATTGTGCCTTCTGCGCAGGGAAAAAGACCATACCAACGCCGTAGTCGCCCGATTGAGGCAACTCAAACCCAAGGGCTTTAGTCTCTTCAGCAAAGAAGTCATGAGGGATCTGAACAAGAATACCCGCGCCGTCACCACTTTTTACGTCAAAGCCAGTGCCGCCACGATGCTCCATACATGACAACATCGTTAATGCGTTCTCAATAATGTCGTGTGACTTATTTCCCTTTAAGCTGGCAACAAAACCGATGCCACAGGCATCGTGTTCGAATTCAGAGCGGTACAGCCCTTGTGGCTGGGGATCAATCTTAGTCATAGTGATATTCCTATATATAAATTCTTGTCGCACTTACTGTCTACACATCCACAATTTAAGCTTTATTCACAGTCAGAAGAGACAGATCATAAGAAGGATCTACTTCAAATGAGTTTCGAATGCGTTTCGAATGAGTTCTTACTGTTGAATAAAGCTGTACAGAAACCAAGCTAACTACGCTAAATACGGGGGTTGGAGACCCGTTTAGCGGCGGTTTGTATACATGTCGTTACAGAAGGCTTCTTTGGCGCGCTATTGTCCAGCAATACTTGGCTCAGGGAGAGATTCTGACAGAGGGTTAAAGTAAATGTGTTCATACGCGTAAGTTGTCATACTTTCAGTGCAGTCTCAAGTATTTCCTTACTAAATACGCAAAACAAGACTAAATCTTAATTAAATTTTGCCTTGAAGTAACGCTCATTAATATCTCACTTCCACTTACCAAGTGCAGCTTTTAGTGTCGATCGTGACGCGAAAAACCAAGAACCGGCGCGATCTCAAGTAAAATAGTGCCATTTTCGTCTTTCAACGCTCAGCAAAAATTGCGTGTGAATGGCCTTACTTTAGATCAATTGGATTACGATTTATGAAGTTCAATATTGACATTTACCCCTCTAGATCCAATACTGCCCCTCCACAACATATAGGGTCCAGTCATGACCGAAGCCACAACACCTAGTATAGAAAGCGCCTTAGACCCCAGCGACGTACCTGCCCTACAGGCCGCTTCGGAAGACATTTGGAACCAAAAATACTGCCTTAAAGACGCACACGGCGAAGCTGTAGATGCGGATATTCAGGCCACGCACATCCGCGTAGCCACCGCTTTAGCTGAAGTCGAGCCAAAACGTAAGAAGTACTGGCAAGAGCAATTCCTATGGGCTCTCAATAACGGCGCCATACCTGCAGGTCGAATTATTTCAAATGCCGGCGCAGAAAAGTACAAACCCGCCACGTCGACCATTAATTGCACTGTATCCGGCACGATTGAGGATTCCATGCAGGGAATCCTGCAAAAAAACTTAGAAGCAGGGCTAACGTTAAAGGCTGGCTGCGGCATAGGTTATGAATTTTCGACGCTACGACCACAGGGTGCTTACGTATCTGGCGCAGGGGCTCACACATCTGGGCCGTTGTCGTTTATGGATATCTTCGACAAGATGTGCTTTACCGTATCATCAGCCGGCGGTCGACGTGGCGCGCAAATGGCGACCTTCGATGTTCACCACCCTGACGTACAAGAGTTTGTTAAAGCTAAGCGCGAAGATGGCAAATTACGTCAATTTAACTTAAGCCTACTTATTTGTGACGAATTTATCGAAGCCGTTAAAAACGATGCTGCATGGCCCTTGTCTTTCCCGCTAACGCAAAAAGATCTTAATCACGAAGACATTAATTTAGATGACAGCAATAAAGTCATTTGGCGAAAGGTCCCTAACGCCGGCAACTACATTAATAACGAGCAAGGTTTAAGCGCCTGCAAGGTTTATCGCACTATTCCTGCGCTGCGTTTGTGGAACCAAATAATGAGCTCGACCTACGACTATGCCGAGCCAGGCTTTATTCTTATCGATAAGGTCAATTCAGAAAATAACAATTGGTTTTGCGAAGACATTCGCGCAACCAACCCCTGTGGTGAACAGCCTCTGCCTCCCTACGGCAGTTGTCTATTAGGCTCGATAAACCTTACCTGCTTTGTAAATAAAGCCTTTACCGAGCACGCTGTTTTTGATTGGGCACGCTATAGGAAGGTTGTCACTGTCTTTACGCGTATGCTCGATAACGTCGTTGAAATAAATGGCCTTGCACTACCAGAGCAGCGCGAAGAAATTTCAAATAAACGCCGCCATGGTATGGGATTCTTAGGTTTAGGCTCTACGATGGCCATGTTAAAAATCCGCTATGGTGATGCACCGTCAATTGCCTTCACTGAACAAGTTGCAAAAGAGTTAGCGATTACAGGATGGAAGGAAGGCCTAGCTCTAGCCAAAGAAAAAGGCGCAGCGCCAGTCTTTGAACAAGAGTTCACAGTAACCGAAGCCATGCTAGCCGAACGCCCGCAATTACGTACCGACGGGCATAAAGCCGGCGATAGTTTGAGCGGCCGAATCTTACATGCACGCTACAGCCAATATATGCAAAAAATTGCTGAAGAAGCCCCAGAGCTTGTTGCCGAAATGGAAAAAATAGGCAGTCGCTTTACCCATCATTCGTCGATAGCACCCACAGGAACGATCTCGCTTTCACTTGCGAATAATGCCAGCAACGGCATTGAACCTAGCTTTGCCCATTACTATTCGCGAAACATCATTCGCCCAGGGAAAAAGAGTAAAGAAAAAGTCGATGTATTCTCTTACGAACTTTTGGCCTACCGACATCTCGTTAATAATGACGCGACAGCAAGCACCGTGCCGGATTATTTTGTCTGTGCCGATACTATTTCACCCCAGGAACACGTAGACGTTCAAGCTGCAGCGCAACAATGGATTGATTCCTCTATATCAAAAACCATTAACGTGCCTAGCGATATTCCCTACGAGGAATTTAAAGGCATTTATCTTTACGCCTACGAAAAAGGTCTAAAAGGTTGCACAACGTTCCGCTTTAACCCCGAAGCATTCCAAGGTGTATTGGTAAAAGAAGAAGATCTTGCCAACACTAAGTACAGCTTCACCCTAGAAGATGGCAGCAAGGTCGAAGTGGCCGGGAATGACACGATTGAGTACGAAGGTGAGCAGCACAGCGCAGCCAACCTTTACGACGCATTAAAAGAAGGCTACTACGGTAAGCATTAGGAGATAACATGACAATTGTTAGCATAAACAAAAAGATTACCGGGTATGCCATCCAGAAAGACCAGAAAGAAGCGGATAAGGCCCCCAACGAACCCGAAAGCGCGATTGAACACATGCATGAAAATGTTGATCGGCCGGAAGTGCTTATTGGCTCGACGTATAAAATTAAAACGCCGCTATCGGACCATGCCCTATACATTACAATTAATGACATGATCTTGAATCCAGGCACCGATCATGAAGTGCGCCGACCTTTTGAGGTATTTATCAACTCAAAAAACATGGATCACTTTCAGTGGGTTGTCGCATTGACGCGTGTTATTTCTGCCGTGTTTCGTAAAGGCGGTGACGTAACCTTTTTAGTTGAAGAGCTAAAAGCGGTATTTGATCCAAAAGGCGGTTACTTTAAAACTGGCGGACGCTTTATGCCCTCACTTGTTGCTGAGATGGGCTACGCCATCGAGTCACACATGAAGGATATCGGACTCCTTGTAGACGAAGAATTAAGTGCGCACCAAAAAGAAATACTCCAAGAAAAGAAAGATGAATACGATAAAAGTAAAAACCAAACGACATCCGAGGGCGAATTTCCTGAAAGCTCTCAGCTGTGCATGAAGTGCTACACCAAAGCTATGATATTGCTGGATGGCTGTATGACGTGCCTAAGCTGCGGTAACTCTAAGTGCGGTTAATGTGAAGAGTGAAGAGTGAAGAGTGAAGGCTAATCTAGCTCCGAGTATTCACGAAGTACATCTTCAATAGAAAAACGATAAGCCTCTAAGGTGCGATTATGTACCTTAGAGAATCGCTTAAAATCTACCGATTTCCATTTCTCGCCACCTAAAATATTCAGATACTCATCCACATTCTCGCTAGAGATAACACTCACGCTTGGGTGAATAACCAAACCGAGCTCGTCGATAAAATCGATACCGTGGTGAAAGTCATTAATCAGTAATAAGGCCCAACCACCCCCCATGTAATGCCCCGCAACCGTAAAACTCACTTTACCGCGCTTAACGCCATTCAACCCATCCGCGGAGCCGTCGACACCGCCAACGAAGACATCTTTGCCCGGCATTAAATTTTGAGATGCTAGCGCCGTAACAGCCTCGAGCGCCAACGCATCACTCGCGGCCCAAATGAGATCGATATTCGGATAGACTTGCAAGAGCTGCTTGACCGCACTAATCGAGCCACCCCAGTGAGTTGATATCAAGCGTCGCAATATTAAGCCTTTATCTTTTTCAACCGCGCCAGTTAAACCCCGATTTCTAGACGTGCCCGATATTGATGTGCGTGTACCGCCAACACCGATAATTTCAATCACACGATTACCTCTCCAAGAATCGATATTCTGCGCCCTTACCTTGCCGACCAGAGACTTTATGAGGGTTTCACCAATTTCCTCGTCATTTGGATATGAGTGTGCAATCCAGTTTTTATAGCGTGCTCGCGGTAAACCCACCGACTTCCGTTCACTCGGCGCAACCTCGGCATTCACCACAAATACCTTGATCCCAGCGTTACTTGCAAGCTCTAACATCGCTTGGCCCGCCGCTTCTTGGTAGTGAAACATCACATAATCGGGTTTGGGTTCGGCTTGCGTTAAACTTTCCATCGCCCTGATAGAATCAAAACGGGTTTCTGCATTAACAATGCGAAGATCAACATTAATATCGTCAGCAACCTCAACTATAAACTCACGAAAGCTCTGCCAAAAACCCACATGATTAGGCGCAATAAGTACAACACTTAGGGGGAGGGTATTGATTGAAGAGAAGCCATTATTTGTGGAGACGGCATTACTTGCAGAATTGGCATTACTTGCAGAATTGGCATTACTTGCAGAATTGGCATTACTTGCAGAATTGGCATTACTTGCAAAAAGGCTATTACTTGCAGACAGGGGAACTAAAGCAGCAGGCGCCGTAAGCACTTCGGCTCGAGCGAGTGCGGATAAACAGGCAAAGATTAGAAACCATAAAGAACTAACCGCAGCCACACGCAATACGCAATACGGCCGTTGCGCAACATTGCTTATATTGAAGTTATTACGAATAACGGCGACGGTCATGAAAACATAGCTAATGACTTATATTTGTGAATCAAGACCTATGGTTATATAGCTAGCAGTGAACGCTAGCACCTTAACGCTATTAACAGTTTTATTAATAACCATCTTAATCTAAGCCTTAAGTCTAGCGCATAGAGGCTATCATTCAATCAAATACTCAATATCACTATGCCACTACAACTGCAGCTACAGCTACAGCTACAGCTACCCGATATATCCTCCCGAATAATGAGTTAACGTAAGCCATAGATAAGGTGTTTTCAAATAAGAAGGAGGAGGAAAGGGAGTAGATGAAGTAAAAAGAAGAGAATACCGCGACTTATCGCACCCTGCCTTAAATCACTCGTATTCACGGCATATTTTCAATACATCCTGGGCCGATAAAGCTTCTTCTGTTAAACCGCATAGGAACTGCCCATTCTGCGGCCGATTGTGTACACAGTTTTGGCATTGCCCAAATGCCTGAAATTTGTTTTTAGCTTGAATCAAGCCCAAAACACGTTTGTGTGAATCAAATATTTTGTCTGCGTCTGGGGACTCAGACAGAGCCTCGGATAGGAGTCTAGAAGGCCGTATTAAGCTAAGCAAATTCAAAGCCTTTACGGTCAGTTGTAAATGCGTAACGCGCTTATCACTGGCGTCAGCAACCTTTTCTAACAGTACATTTTTTTCCAACACTTTTAGTGTTTGCGAAACAGTCCCTTTAGTTTGGCCAAGGTACTCCGTAACAGCCATAGGCGTATCGGAATACCGATTGCACTCAGACAAATAATGAAGAACCTCAAATTGAACAGGCTGCAAGCCATGCTCAACTAAAGCACTTCGTGTCTCGGAACGCAGAAGCCCTGCGACCCGCTCAATGATGTTTTGTAGCTCGATTATATCCATGTAAAACATAATATCGACTCAACACCTTATTGACAAGACTCGCAACCCTCATATAGTATCGCCTCGACACTATATTGAGATGACATACCGACACTAATAACCAATACCCCAAGTTAATACCCCTAACTAATACCCCCAACTAAAACAAAGGACTAGCCATGAAAACCAAACACATTTTCACACTAACTCTTAGCCTAATTACCTCATGCCTGCACCTAAGCGCATTCGCCCACGGCCCGCATACTGGTGGCATTCAAGCAGAAAAAAATAAGCAAACACAACGGACTTTCGACATAGTTCACGCGAAAGTAAGCCGTGAAAGCAATGTCTTAACATTTCATATGGGGGTAAATGGCAAAGCTGGAGCAGCCAAACCAAAATCCACGGGTGCCCTTGCTGGTAGCGATATCTTTTCTTATGTATGGCCGACCAATCTTAATTCGAGCACTGTGGGTTTTGAAGAAGATGCCGGTATATTAGCGCTCGCCGTAACCTCGCATCCAGATTTCGACGACACTCCTCTTTACGACGAAAACAAAGACCGCAATCCGCTAAATGACGGCAAAACATGGCACAGCCACTGGGTAGTTTTAGCTCCGAATGAAGGCTGCGACAATGGCGCGCTAGCCGTTATTGATATCCCTGAAGGCAGCAAGCCAAAAGTTCCTGCCACGTGGCCAGGACTTCCCATTCTATTAGATAGCCCAGGCTGGGACCCGATATTCAATAAAGATTCAGTTGAGGTGAAAGTCGCTTTTAACGTCGATATTAACTTAGATTCTTTTCAATATGACGGCGTCACAGCGGGCCTAAGAGTCCATCAAAATGTACACGCACCCCTTTTGTGCGTTGTAAATGTATTTGATATCGCTTCGGGCGACCTTAGCTTACCGGGAAAGATAGAGCCTTAATATTACCGAAGAGTTAAGCCTATTCGTTTAACGTATTTAGTCAGGCCCGATTAATCAGGTCTGACTAGTCTAAGCCTAAGCATTTCAAATTCGTGCCCTTTGCAACAATCTTGAACAACTCCGCAATTGAGGCCGCCTCTAGAATCCAGCCCAGAGAAAATTCATGTTAGAAGAAAACATCATTGCCGCGCCCGAGCTCAGAATAAGTGAATGGATCAACACAGAACAAAACATTCAATTAGATGATTTAACCGGGCAAGTCGTTGCCATAATCGCCTTTCAAATGCTGTGCCCCGGCTGTGTTAGCCATAGCCTTCCACAAGCAAAAAAAATGTTCGATCTATTTAGACACAAGAACTTTAAACTTATAGGCTTACATTGTGTATTCGAACATCATAAAGCCATGCAGGTAAATGCATTAAAGGCTTTTATCCACGAATATAGAATTCCCTTTCCTATTGGTATCGATCAAGCCTCTAGCGCTGAGGCCGTCCCGTTAAGCATGAAAAAATTCAAGTTACGTGGCACCCCCAGCCTTATATTGATCGATAAAAAAGGTAACATCCGACTCAATTATTTCGGACGTATCGACGACATGCACCTTGGTAGCATGCTCGCCGAACTGCTTTGTGAAGAATCACCTCTAATCGATAATGCCCTTCATTCAAACACCATTCAATCCAAATCAGAAAACCCTGACTCAAGCGGCTATAATGATGAGCACTGCAACGATGAACATTGCGCAATCTAAAATGAATCAGCAAAACTCCCTGAGTCGTGCTTTTAATTTATGCGCCGGTGATTGGAGGGGATAATCTTTCTAATGAATCCATATTGATCACATGCACGTACAATCTAAGACGAGAAGAAAACATAGTGAGGTGCCTCGATAGACCAAGCACTTAAACATATTCTGAACCCGCTCATTTATTGGCATTAGTAGCTGTTTTCTTGGCGAACGCGCTCACTTTGGTAGTGAGCATAAAACAAGGACTACATAGACCCAACACTGTCTCAACATCACCCCCCAACATTGCCTCACCACCAGCCACAACACTGTCTCAACATCACCCCCCAGCATTGCCTCACCATCAGCCCCAACACTTAGATTTTCGACTGTATTGTCCCGCAATAGCTATCATCAGGCCCATGTCTAAGTGCTATGACCAGCCTCAAACCTAGGCACATCACTTGACCTCTCGACTATAAGCCACAACTTTAGCGCTGACTTAGATAGTGATCGAGTAGCTTAATGCCACGCAAACGGTTAAGAGCTACACCGTTATTAATCGAAATCAATTTAATATTACTTAACGCCAAGTAGAGAGGGAATTTGTGCGCTACGCCACCACGAGCTAGCAAAAAACGAATACTTTAAGGTCTGAACAAATATCGGATACAGGCCATGCAAACAACCAACAACGCCCTAAAACTTCTCGCTTTAAGTACCGTCGCTACCTTATTGCTCGCATGTGGCGGCGCCAGTAACATGACGGAAGAAACTGAAGGCCAAACAGGCCCTGAGGCCGAAGTTGAAGTTGATTTAGTCGCGTTAAAGATCATGCTCGGCCGAGACCTTTTTAATGATACGGCGTTATCGGAACCCGCAGGCCAATCTTGCGCTAGCTGCCACAAGGCCTCGGCAGGTTTTGCCGACAGTGATTCGACCCACCTAACGCCGGTATCAGAAGGCGCAATTACCGGACAGTTTGGCAACCGTAATGCTCCGAGTGCAGCCTACGCTTCGCTCATCCCAGATTTTCGTTACGACAGTTCAACACAAGAATATAGTGACGGCCAATTCTTAGATGGCCGTGCTGCAAACCTTACCACTCAGGCTCAAGGACCATTTTTAAATCCGGTAGAAATGGCTAATGTCGATGAACACATGTTGGCTGAGAAGCTTCGTCTCGCCCCCTATGCCGATAACTTTGTTTTAGTCTATGGACAAGCCACCCTTGATGATGAACTACTCGCATTTGATGCTATTGCCGACGCAATCGCAGCGTTTGAAAGCTCCAGCGAACTCAATCCATTCAGCTCTAAATTTGATGCCTATCTCGCGGGCCAAGCTGTACTAAGCACAGAAGAAAGCTTAGGTTTAGATCTCTTTGAAGGGCGAGCACTGTGCACTGAATGTCACCCGATAGCGAATGAGGGGCCCGTACTATTCAGCGATTTTTTGTATAGCAATATTGGCGCCCCCAAGAACCCCAACAACCCAATTTACGATAGCGACCCAGACTTTATTGATATTGGGCTCGCTGGAAATGACCGCGCAGGCCGAAACATTGCCAATGAGCGCGGCCTTTTTCGCACCCCAACCTTACGCAATGTAGCGTTAACAGCGCCCTACCTGCATAACGGTTCACTAGCCACTCTTGAAGATGTTGTTCATTTTTACAATACGCGTGACTCACGTTCCTGTGATTTTGTGACTGACGGTATTGCATTCGAGAATTGCTGGCCCGTACCCGAGGTGGAAACTACAATGGATATTGCGCGTATGGGTGACATGCTGTTAACCGAAGACGATGAAGCAAACTTAGTCGCGTTTTTGAAAGTACTAAGTGATGGTTTTTTTCAATAGATCGTTGAATAGATCGTTGAATAGATCGCTGAATAGATCGCTGAATAGATCGTTGAATAGATCGCTGAATAGATCGCTGAATAGATCGCTGAATAGATCGTTATTTAGCTACAATTTCGCCTATAGTCCTGACAATAATATGCCGTGATTTTTTGATTCCACTTAGGCAATGTTCAGTCACAATAATCGTTATGCTCATTACTAAGTCATAAATAAAACTTATAACACCTGCTTCCTCGCCATCTCTAGAACACTAACAGCTTGGTCTAAACTTCAAGCTTCGACTGGGCATACTCTGCTCCCGCAATACCAATTCGCTACTCTTGCCCGCCACATAGACCCGAACCAGGTTCGCCTCCTCTATTCATAACTAAAAGTGAAAGTGAAAGTGAAAGTGAAAGTGAAAGTTAAAGTTAAAGTCATGGATTCAAGTTCGAAGCGCATCAATAATTAGGCTACCAATGTAGCTCTATAAGCATTCATTAAGTAATGTTTATGGT
>JBLIMQ010000012.1:0-59100 GCA_047638775.1 Flavobacteriales bacterium | reverse complement strand
CTCTCCCTCATTACGAGTAAGAACCTTCTCAACAGCTTGAATCTTGAACGATTGGGTGAATTTTGAACTCATTTTACTAGCCTCTTATGAAATATTAGAGGCGACAACTATCCTGACACAGGGGGGTCTAGACTAATATAAGTATGCATCATTCTAAGAAATATCGGCGAGTTACGACTTACACGATTGTTGTTTTTACTTACGGTCCCGAAGAGTCGGGCGCATGCTTATACGATAGTTCAGGTTCAAGTAAATCACTCTCTTTCCTCCATACCATAAAAACGGATGCTACTTAGCCTGAATTCTACGCATCACGATTTAATTTTTTCTTTAACTGAACACGTGCACGACGAAGACGAAATTTAAGGGCTGGCAGACTAAGATTGTGATCGTCGGCGATCTCGCGTTGCTTTCGATTATTTAGCCCACTTTCAATTAGCCAATTTTCGCTAGTGCTTGGCACTAAGTAACTGCTGGTGATAGCTATCCCAAATAGTTGGTTGGTTTGTATTCCCTTCTGTTTCGTTTCTGTTTTTGGTTTTGATATGCGCGAGGTCGCTATTGACCTGAATTGCAAGTCTCTGTTTTAGAGTTTTCTATCGTACAGTAATGCGTGCAGATACAGCGGATGCAGGTATTACGGCTGTAAATTGGGGAATTACAAGTAGCTTAGAGAGCATTGCTCTTTGACCTTACGCTCTCTTTCTCAATTAAAATGTTATACGAGTAGTGCAATAGTTTGGATGAGTTTAATGCGGTATTTATGTCCTGGGCTTGCTGATTGTTGAACTCGCAATGTGTTGAGTTTATTGACTCTTTGAGCTCAAAGGGAGCAAGGCGCACGCCCATAGAAGGGGCGTGCAGGAGGGCTATAGCTTGACGATTGCGCCTTTCGATAAACCTTCGTAAGCTTTAACTTCGATAATCTCATTAGGGTGCTGTGCTTTAAGCGTACGCGTAATATGCAGTGCAATAAGTTCAACGGTTGTGTCGGTACCTATTAAATAGCATGAGTTTTTTGGTAGGCTAACGGCAAACTCACCTTGCTGAGCCTTATAGCTAAAATGGTGACGATCATCGTCGCTGTTATAAAGATCTTCTTCCGAGCCTAAGTAGATATCGGCCCAAGAAAGAGCCCAATCGTTCATTAAGTTTTTATCTAATTCGTTATTGCGCCAAATTTCGATCTTAGAGCGGTGGCCGTGGCAAATACGTTGACAGTTTCCGTCGTGTTTTTTAAGTCCGTGACTGTAGTGGTATGCAGGACCTGGAATGTTTTCAATTTCAAATCGTAAGCGCAGTGATTGAACCGATTCGGGAAAGAGCTGTTTTAGTGCTTCTATGCAATAGCTTGCAACAGTTTCCATATTGATGGCTGTAGCAGCAATAATGCAGTGTGCTTCCATAGGAGCGGAAGTCGATAGCGTGCCCTTATCATAATCCCAGCTCAGCTTATGTTGCTCGCTACTACTGTTGTCGTATGTGAGTTGTTTTGCCATGCTTGGTACGAGTAGCTTGTGATCGATTGTTTCGTCGAGCCAGTTACGGACAGTTTTTTTTACTTTGCCAAAGTCGACGATCATGCCTTGTTCGTCGAGTTCACCTTCAAGTTCAATACTCGCAATCCATGTTTCTCCGACTAGGCCGCGGTTGGGATGGAGGTAGGAGAAATCGAGGTTTGTGAGTTGGTCAACAAACAAACGCATATTAGGAGCCTTGTTTTACAGTCAGTCATATGGGGCTACTATGTTACCGCAGTCCCAAACAAAATAGGTATTTGTGTGATTAAGCTGGTGTTTTTTGTTCCCGAATCTCATTTAGAGCGTGTTAAGCGGGCCGTGTTTGACGTTGGAGCAGGCAAAATTGGCGATTATGAGCAATGTTGTTGGCAAATCCGCGGGGAAGGACAGTTTTGTCCTTTGCCTGGTAGTAACCCGTATTTGGGCGAAGCGCTCACTTTGGAATACGCTGATGAGTTCCGAGTCGAAATGGTTTGCCAGGAAGATCAAGCAAAAGCGGCTGTCGCCGCTTTACGCCGTACCCACCCATACGAAGAGCCCGCGTTTGACGTTGTGCGCTTGTGTCATGATTATGACTAAACCATGATTACGACTAGCCATGAATATGACCAAGCTAGGGCCGTTAATGGCCTTTTAGGCCGGAAAACTGACGACCTTGGATGGTTCTTGTGTATCCGCATCCGTGTTGTCGAAGCCGCCATTAAGAACGGTATTAAGTCTTTGGACGGAATCGAGCATCATTTTCGAAAGCTCTACACAGGCGCCAACGGAGTTCTTATGTAGCTCCCGCTTGCAGTCAATTTGGAATTGTAAGCCGCGTAAACGGCGCTGATAGGATTCCGGTGCACTCTGAATAAGTTGCTCGACTTCTTGAAGACGCATGCGCTCCAATTGTTTGGGGTCGCGTTGTGCGAGTTCGGACAGGCGATCGAAACTTGGCCAGTGGTTCATTGGATACTCCTTGGTTTAAATACTATGCTGAGCCTACGTGATGGGTCCTGTATCGATCGTAAACTCGTGTTATGGTTATTATTTGCTCTATATCGATAATACTAAACACTTAATGCTATGTGTAGGTCTCGCGTTATATCGTTTGGTTATATTGTGGGTTGGCGCGGCCTATAGCTCATAATTATTTTTTTGCACAATTTTTTTCAGGGTATTTTTTGCCATATCAGCCTAAATCATCAGGTTTTTGTGCTAATCAATTTATGGGCATATAATTAAGAGGGTTTATGGACGGTCAAGCGGCGGTACTTGTACTGCTTTATCGAGATGCATCTGGGGAGCATATATTGCTCACTAAGCGTGCAGAACATATGAATAGTCATGCCGGAGAAATTGCTTTTCCGGGAGGCAAGTGGGAGTTGGGCGATGAAACGCTTTATCAAACGGCTGCGCGTGAGTGTTTCGAAGAGGTTGGGGTGGATGTGGCTGGAGCCAAGTTTGAGGGTGCATTAAAGCCTTTGTTGGCTAGAAGCGAAATTCGTGTAAGTCCATTTGTCGTCGAGCTAAGTGAGCGGCCGGAATTGGAATTGTGCGTTGATGAAATTGCTTCGGCAAAGTGGATTCCCAGTGCGGTATTCGAGCAAGACCTCCGGAGTAAGACGCAGGTGTTTAAGGTTGAGGGCGCGCATGCTTGGGCTCCAGTATATGACTATCAGGGTTATACGATTTGGGGCTTTACGGCGAGAGTATTGGTAGAGTTGTGTCGAACTCGTTATGGCCTTGTGCACCGTCGTGCTCATGCCACTGCGCCCGAAGAGTTCTATTCGGTTAACCTTGGTAGGTCAAATTCAGCGGGCTAATCCTGGTGAATTAAGTTCAGGAGCGTACGTTTAGCTGCGGAGCTGAATAATTTGCACTCTTTAATTCATGCAGCTGTTATTCAGGTGGTTCATTCAGCATAACTTGCTATAGCCTAAGCTATGAAATCTCCGAAACTAAGGCTTTTTCTATGCGTGTATCCGCTAATTCCGCAACTTCAAAGCGATAGTTAGCGATCTGAAAGCTAACAACGGCATCCGGTATATTTTCTAGTGATTCGATAATTAATCCGTTCAGCGTTTTTGGGCCGCCGGTCGGTAGCTTCCAGTTGAGTTCACGGTTGATCTCTCGAATAGATGTAGAGCCATCAATGCGATGCCAGCCGTTGGCTAGTGGTATTATTTCGTCCACGTTTTCTTCGTTGGCGTGAGTGCTGAAGTCTCCAACAATTTCCTCAAGTAAATCAACAAGTGTCGCTAAGCCTTGAATGTCGCCGTATTCGTCAACAACAAGCGCCATTCTGCGTTTTTTCTTTTGAAAATTTAAGAGTTGCTTTGACAGTGGTGTAGATTCGGGTATGAAGTAGGGCGCGGTCAGTTGTTCGCGAACGGCTTTATGGCTGAAGTTGTTATCTTGACCGCTAATAAACCGGGCAATATTACGCATGTGAAGAACGCCGATGACGTTGTTGATGTCCCCTTCGTAAACTGGCAGCATTGTGAATTCCGCCGAGCGGATTTTATTCATAATAGTACCAATATCCTCGCAAATATCGATGCCAAAAACTTCGTTTCGCGGTACAAGAATATCCTCAACGGTGGCTTTTTCTAGGTCTAGTACGTTCAGCAACATACCTTGGTGTTGGTCGGATAGGTGTTCGCCGGATTCGTCCACAACAGTACGGAGCTCATCGGGGCGGAGCGCATCTGTCAGTGATGCGCTGGTTGGATCGAGCCCAAAAATACGCGAAATGGCGTAGGATATGGCGTTTACAAACCAGACGACTGGATAGAGCGCCCACAGTAAGGGCCGTAGGATAACGCTCGCAGGAAATGCGATTTTCTCTGGGTAAACAGCGGCAATTGACTTGGGTGTGACTTCGGAAAATATAAGAATGACAATAGTTAACGCGATCGGCATTACGGCCGCCGCTGCCCACTCGCCAAAGAGTCTAACAGTGATTATTCCTGCGACAACTGTAGCGAATATATTGACAAAATTATTGCCAATAAGGATGACGCCGATCAATCGGTCGGTACGTGCTAGCAGGCTGGCGGCGCGCATGGCTCCTCGATGTTTTTTATTAACCAGGTGTCGAAGGCGGTAGCGGTTGAGCGACATCATGCTGGTTTCAGAACTTGAGAAAAAGCCAGATAGAGCAATGAGGGCTACAAGGAGAGCAATTAAAAGTTCCGTTGATAAGCTGTTCAAGAAGCGATCGTGCCTCGTTCTATTTTGTTGGCAGCAGATAGTGAACTAAGCCGAGAGGGAGTTCAAGCCCTCAACGTTAATTCAATGTTAGGCGTGCCGCGCAAAGTAGGCTTAATTAAGACAGCAACACTTCAATGACAAACTTGCTACCGTAATACGCGAGCATTAACATCAAAAAGCCCGCTAAAACCCAGCGCGTAGCCCGGTTCCCTCGCCAGCCTTTAAGTTGGCGTCCGCCCAACAAAATGGCGTAAATCAACCACGATAACAAAGAGAAGACCAGTTTGTGACTGAGTTTTTGGGCAAGCAAGTCTTCAATAAAGACTAGGCCGGTTAAGATAGCGGTGCTTAGTAGTAAAAAACCAACCCAGAGTAACTCAAAAAGCAGAGTCTCCATTGTCTGTAGTGGCGGAAAAACTCCCATTATCGTTTTTATATGATGTGTTTTTAACCGTCGAGCTTGGTAGTCGATAAGTAACGCTTGTAGAGTAGCAATTGTGAGTAGGCTGTAGGCCAGTACGGAGAGAATAATGTGGATTCCGGTGGCTGTGTTGACTTCAATATAATTCGGGTGGCTATCTCGAAACAGTATGGATGCAATAAGGGTGAGAATACTTAGCGGCAAAAGCAAAAGAAAAAGATTTTTGATGGGTTTCTTTAACCCACTGATAAAAACAACTATGTTTATCAGTGCGAAAATTGCAGAACTTATGGGGGCGAGAGCAAAGTTATAGCCTTGCTCTGTGTGAATTAAGTTGAATGCCACGCCTGCATGGCTAGCAATAGCAACGGCTAAGCCTACATAATGGGCTGCATTGGGGATGTTTTTTCGAGTAACTGCAGACCAGAGCAGCAGGCCCCATATGCCGCAGTAGAGTATGACTGGAATGCTTGCGATCATGAGTGCCTAATGTTTTTGTAAGATAGTTAGCGGCTATATACGCGATTTCACCATAGGTTAGGCATTTCAGGGTCGATTAGCAAGTGTTGGAATGGTTCAAATGGTGAGTACTGTCATTAATTTAGTCGAGACGTAGCTTGGGGTTTTCCTCGCTTCCCTTTATACTTCCGTCCTTTATTTATACTGCATGTATCTACGTGCCTTGCCTGTGCCGCGAATGTTGCCCGCAGGGCGCCATATCGAAACCTTGGATTAGTTATGTTTGACAATTTATCAGACCGTTTAAATAAGGCCCTGAAAAAAATCAGTGGCAAGTCACGTATTTCGCATGAAAACATCCAAGAGACCTTGCGTGAAGTACGCAAGGCCTTGCTGGAAGCTGATGTTGCACTGCCCGTCGTTAAAGAATTTATTAATCACGTTCGCAAGCGAGCGGTTGGACAAGAAGTCTCGCGCGCACTAAACCCCGGCGAACAATTCTTGAAGGTTGTTCAAGCCGAGCTGACAGAGCTCATGGGTGAGACAAACGAGAAGCTTAACCTAGCGCAACAAGCGCCTGCAATTATCTTAATGGCTGGCCTGCAGGGAGCGGGTAAAACGACAACCGTTGCTAAGCTTGCGCGCTTTCTAAGAGAAAAAGAGAAGAAAAAAGTGATGGTCGTCAGTGCTGACGTCTATCGCCCTGCGGCAATTAAGCAGCTCGAAACCCTTGCCGCTGAAGTGGAAGTCGACTTTTTTCCATCAACGGCTGAACAAAAGCCCGTAGATATTGCCAAAGCAGCCTTGGATCGTGCGAAGAAAACGGGAATCGAAGTATTGCTCGTCGATACCGCTGGTCGTCTGCACGTAGACGAAGCGCTAATGGGCGAAATTCAAGACCTTCATAAAGCCCTTAACCCCATTGAAACCCTCTTTGTCGTCGATGCAATGATGGGCCAAGATGCCGCCAATACCGCAAGCGCATTTAACGAAGCTCTTCCGTTGAGCGGCGTTGTGCTTACAAAAATTGACGGTGATGCACGTGGTGGTGCGGCGCTTTCGGTAAGGCATGTAACGGGTAAGCCTATCAAGTTCATCGGCTCAGGTGAGAAAACTGAAGCCTTAGAGCCGTTTCATCCTGACCGTATTGCTTCTCGTATACTAGGTATGGGTGACTTACTTTCCCTCATTGAGCAAGCCGAAGAGAATATCGATGTAGAAAAAGCGAAAAAGCTTGCGAAAAAAGTTCAAGAAGGTAAAAAGTTTGACTTAGAAGATCTGCGTGACCAGTTTCAGCAGCTTCAAAGTATGGGTGGAATGGGTGCTATGTTAGAAAAGCTGCCCGGTATGGGTAACATGGCCCAAATGGCTGAGCAGGCCAATATGGGTGGGCAGTTTAAACAAATGGAGACCATCATAAACTCTATGACTCCAGCCGAACGTCGAGATCCAGATGTTTTAAATGGCTCTCGTAAGCGTCGAATTACGCTAGGTTCTGGGACGCAGATCCAAGATTTAAACCGTTTGCTCAAGCAGCACAAGCAAATGGCCAAAATGATGAAGAAAATGAAAGGCGGTGGCATGGCTAAAATGATGCGCGGCATGGGTGGAATGTTACCTGGCGGCGGTGGAGGAATGCCTCCGGCGGGTGGTGGCTTCCCCGGAATAAAGGGGTAGCAGCGAGAAAATTCGATTAAGAGTCAAATTTGTGTCAATTTGTTCTTATTCGGACTATACACGCGTGATGGATTCAATTAGTATATCGCGCCTTTCGCAGGCTGGATTAATTTTGAACAGTTTGCCTTGATGATAGATACAGATTTACCGGGAAAAAATAATGGTAACAATTCGTTTAGCTCGTGGTGGCTCTAAAAAGCGCCCATTTTACCACCTAACAGTAGCCAACAGTCGCAATGCGCGTAACGGTCGATACATCGAGCGTGTTGGATTTTTCAACCCAATTGCACGTGGTCAAGCTGAACGCTTGCGCGTTGATCAAGAGCGTGTTGACTTTTGGATTTCACAAGGCGCCCAAGTTTCTGATCGCGTAAGCAAGCTTCTTAAAGACGCTGCTGCTTTAGAAGTTGTGGCTACAGAAACTGTCGCTGCAGCAACTGCTGCTGCTTAATTACTCGGATTCCTGTGGCAAGTAATAAACCAGACCTACTCGATGTTGGCAAGCTAGCCGGCGTATTCGGAATACAAGGTTGGGTGAAAATTGTTTCTTACACAGAACCAAGTGAAAACCTGTTTGAATATAGCCCGTGGTTATTGAAACCGGTTAGTCTACGAAGTGCCAACCCCAGCTCGGCTGATTTAAAGCCTGTGGAAGTGGTTGAGTTTCGTAGGCATAAGACAGGATGGGTCGCACGCTTTAAGGGTGTTAGCGATCGCAATGCTGCCGAAGCTATAGGGCCTTGTTTTATTTGTGTTGATAAAGCGCAATTTAATGAACTCGATAGTGAAGATTTTTACTGGCATCAGCTCGAAGGGCTGAGAGTCTTGACAAGTAGATGCTGTGGAGAAGACTGCCCTGAATTACTTGATCTTGGTTATGTCAGTGGCTTGATGGAAACTGGTGCTAACGATGTGTTAGTGGTATGTCCAGATAAGCAAAGCTTTGACGATAGTGAACGATTAGTTCCTTACGTTCTTGATATGTATGTTCAGTCGATCTCACTAGAGAAGCAGCAAATTATTGTTTCTTGGGATGCCGAAGATTGATATGCACCGCATAGCGGTAATAACACTATTTCCTGAAATGTTTAGTGCATTGTCAGATTATGGTATATCAGGGCGAGCGTTAAAGAATAAGCTGTTTGAATTGCAGTTAATTAATCCTCGGGATTTCACGAAGGATAGGCATCAAACTGTGGATGATCGCCCATATGGCGGTGGACCAGGAATGGTGATGCGAGTGGAGCCATTAGAGGCCGCTTTAGCATTTGCACTAGAGAGTATGCTCTGTGACCGTAGTGGCGTTACTGTCGTGTACTTGAGTCCTCAGGGTCGAGTGCTTGATACCGCAGGTGTCACCGAATTAGTGACGGCTAAGAATTTAATTCTTATTTGTGGGCGGTACGAAGGTGTAGATGAACGATTTATAAAATCTCATGTTGACCAAGAGTGGTCGATTGGAGATTACGTACTTAGCGGAGGCGAGTTGCCCGCTATGGTGCTGCTCGATGCCGTTATTCGGCGTTTACCTGGTGCTTTGGGTGACCAAGCATCTGCTGAGCAAGATTCATTTGAAGATGGTCTTTTAGATTGTCCTCACTATACGCGGCCTGAACTTAGTGACGGTCGTCAAGTTCCTAAAGTGTTGATGTCTGGTGATCATGCCGCCATTGCACGCTGGAGATTGAAACAAGCCTTAGGGCGGACGTTCCTTAGACGACCCGAGTTGATTAACGCGCTTGAGTTAACTAAAGAGCAGCAAGTACTGCTTGCAGAGTTTACGAACCAAACACATTATTAATTGATTGGCATCATGGCGTGATGCTGTGACGAAGTTAGGAGCCAACTATGAGTTCTAAGAATACTATTATCCAAGCTATTGAGTCAGCACAATTAAAGCAGGATGTTCCTGATTTTAGGCCTGGCGACACTGTTGTGGTCCAAGTTAAGGTTAAAGAAGGCACCCGTGAGCGTCTGCAGGCGTTTGAAGGTTTTGTTCTTGCTAAGCGTAACCGCGGTTTAAACTCTGCATTTACGGTACGTAAAATATCTCATGGTATTGGCGTAGAGCGTACTTTCCAGACTCACAGCAAGCAAATTGACAGCATCGCTGTTAAGCGTCGTGGTGATGTACGTCAAGCTAAGCTGTATTACTTGCGTGAACTTTCTGGTCGTGCTGCTCGGATTAAAGAAAAGTTGGTTTAATTCCAACGTTAAAACAGTTCAATATGTTTTAACTTGATAACCTACTCAGTTTTTTGGGTATGGTTATCTAAAAAAGCGCGGTGATAATATCACGGCGCTTTTTTTGTGCCTATATTTCGTTGGTAGGGTTGGCTGCGGCTTGAGTTTAGTGTTCTAAATCGAAAATTAATCGCTCACTATTGTTGAGCTCATGAAAGGCTCGCTTAAAACCTGGCGTGTTGAAAAACACTTCGTCGAAGCTTCCGTCTTCTATAGCAATTTTTAGGCCCACCTCAATTCTTTTAGCAAGCTCGGCATCTCTTCTTCCCATGAAAAAATATATTGGAGCTTGATAGCGCAAGGCCAAACGCTCTTCAATAATAAGCTTGTCATTGTATATTTTTTGCTCCTCGTAAGCTTCGTAGGCTCCACGCGGAAAATAATCAAAGCGATTACGTTTAAGCATTTGAATAAGGCCGCCGAACTCGGTATGTGTAACAACCGGAATACCGTTTTTTTTCATGATTTGTGTATCTGGCCAGTGCGTCGCCTGACCTGCTTTTAAGCTCTTGAGTTGCTCTAATGTTTTTATGGGCTCAAAAATATTCTTATGCTTCGCATTGATTAGGAAAACTCGAAATCCATTCGTTCCCTTTAATAGCGGAACCCGAATAGGGTGCAGTGTTTTTTCGAGTTCAGGGGTAGTCATGGACCACATAATGTTGAATGTTCCGCCTAAAATGAGTGAGTGAACCATTCGCTCGGATGAGCTGACTTTCCCATCATCAACTTGAAGTGTGTATTCACCGTATTCTTGTTGTGTTTTTTGAAGGCTTAATTCGAGTATTTTCGGAAAGAAACTTAAATGTGCGGCTGGATTTTCAAAAAATGGCGGAAGGATAAGCATATCTTTGCCTGCTAGGCACATCGGGCACAGCAAAAGAACTGACAAAAAATAGACGTTTAATGTGCTTTTCAATACTTTGCCTGTATATGTTGTGCACAAAGGTTTAGGTCACTCATTTGGAGCGGTCGTGTCTTTGTGCCTAAATCCTTAGCTTTTGAGTCCTGTGTGTTGTGTTTACTACTAGCGCTTTGCGTTTCTATTGAGTCTAGCGCATTAAAGCGCGTTTTTCGAAAGCTTAGAGGCTTAATCAATATAGTTTAATCCCTTTCTCCTTTCTCCTTTCTCCTTTTTATTCATTAGCCCACCTTAGTTAGAGGCTATCTAATAGGCTTTAACATGGTAAATTGAGTATAGGCTTGATTTACATTGCTGGTTATAGATTACGCTGACTATTGCGTGTAGCTTCAGTATGATAATGCAATGTATGCGTAGGTGAGATTGTCTAGTGAGGATATTGAATTTGTATTCTACATCGGTGCTTTAACTACTCTCGCGAAGTTTGCTGTTATACAAAGCTAATTATAGTTTTTAGGGTACAAAATCTATTCGTGCCATGATATTTATCTTATTGTTTTGGTGTGTATATTTAGGTATGAATGTGTCGGTCCTCGTATTTAGACCTTATTGCTTAGATAAGCGCTACTTTTAACGTGAACCTATACCCAAAATCCAATATAAAAAGAATAATCAAGCGTTAATTTCGCTGTTAGGCTACTTAATGAAACCACTACTAGATTCACTTACCTACGTGTCCCATGAATAAAGGGATCTCTGTTTGCGAGATAAATTTGGGGGAAGTTGACTCTTTTATTGATCGAGTTTGGTCTGAGCGCGGATTAAGTAAAAACACCTTAGACGCCTACCGTCGGGATTTGCGTGGATTTGTCATATGGTTAGAGCCGCACACATGCTCCTTGCTTGATCTTCCTGCGTATCAAATACAAGCTTTTTTAGCGGCGCGTTTGAGCGGCGGTATAAGTGCACGCTCTACTGCACGCTTTTTATCGTGTTTGCGGTGTTTTTATGAATACTATGTTCGTGATGGTCGGCTTCAGCAAAGTCCTGTGGAGCTTGTAGATAATCCTAAGTTAGGGAGGCCATTGCCAAAAACTTTGTCTGAACATGACGTAGAGAGCTTATTGGCCGCTCCTGATGGGGGAGAGCCTATTAATGTTCGTGATCGCGCGATGCTTGAATTGCTCTATGCTTGTGGGCTTCGTGTTACCGAATTAATTAGTCTGAGTATTGATCAGATTAATCTTCGCCAAGGTGTCGTTAGGGTGCGAGGTAAAGGGGATAAAGACCGTTTGGTGCCCTTAGGTGCCGTAGCGGAGAGTATAATCGTAGAGTATTTAAGCGGCGCCCGTGGCGTTCTGTTGGGTGGGAAAAGCTCGGATGTGGTTTTTCCAAGCCGTAGAGGTACGCAGATGACGCGACAGACTTTTTGGTACAGAATAAAGCACTGGGCTCAAGTCGCGGATATTCGTACTGAGCTGTCCCCCCATACTTTGAGGCATGCTTTTGCTACGCATTTGTTAAATCATGGCGCAGATATTCGTTCGGTTCAAATGCTGTTGGGACATAGCAGTATCTCGACCACACAAATATACACACATATCGCGCAAGAGCGCTTGAAACGTATGCATGAAGAGCATCACCCAAGGGCATAGAGCGGGATGGTTCGCTAGTTTGAATTCATTGCTTTAGGGGGTTTGATGTTTTGCGAGGTTAAAAATGTAAAAATGTTTGACAAGTCTGGGTCGTAGGCTCGTTATGGTGTTTAAATAAGATGGTAGACTTACGCTGAAGTAGCTGTTATTTCTATTAAGTAAAAATAAATCGTTTGCAGATGAAGATAAGAATTATGAAGATTGTTATAGAAAAGCTTGTAGCGCTCGCGTTGGTATTATTTAGTGTTGGTTTGTTTGCCGATGAGCCGGCATTTAATTTAGTGAATGATGGGGAGAATCAACGATTAGTTCTTGGGCAGTCATTCTCTTTTAATAGTGGCAGTGTAAAGCTCTCCGAGAAAGCGGATTCTAGCTTGACAGAGCTAGTCGCCTTTCTTAAAACTCAAAAGGTCAGCGCTATTCGTGTCGAAGGTCATAGTGATTCGGTGCGTTTTAATTCTGCGTCTGATAGAGAACTTGCAAATAACTGGTCTCTTTCTGCTGCGAGAGCAGGAAGCGTGGCATCCGCTCTTGTTGACTTAGGGGTTTCTCCTGGCTTAATTTATGCCGTTGGGATGAGCGATACCAAGCCTCGTGCAAATAACAAAACTGCGCAGGGACGGCGAGCAAATCGCAGAATCGAGTTAGTTTTGGAGGGGCTTACTGGTGCGCCTGTGGCCGAGAACCCAGAAGCGCAAATTCTACGCCGTTTAACGAGAGCGCGCCCAGACCTGAAATTCGATAAAGTAGTCGCTACCGAGTCGCCAGATATCTATGAAGTACAATTTAATCAAGGTGGCGTAATTTACTCGACACGAAATGGAGGGCACTTTTTCGCTGGTGAGTTTTACAAGGTAGGAAAAGGTAATATCGTCAACCTTACGGATAGAAAGAAATCCGAAGCACGAAAAGAAATGGTTGCTCAAATTGACCGCAAAAGCCTAATTACATTTAAGCCCGAAGGTGAAATTAAGTCTGACATATTTGTTTTTACCGATGTCGATTGCTCCTATTGTCGTCTTTTGCATAAAGAAATGGCGAGTTATATGGATGCCGGCATTCAAGTACACTATCTAGCTTACCCTCGAGGCGGGATGAATTCTGGCGCGGCACAAAAAATGGTTTCTGCATGGTGTGCAAAAGACCGTCTAAAGGCCATTAGTACCTTGAAATCTGGGGGAACGATTAATCCTATTGCGTGTGACGATCATCCTGTTGGTGAGCACTTCATGTTGGGGCAGCGCGCCGGGGTGACTGGCACACCGGCGATACTTTTGGACTCGGGTGAGCTTCTTCCTGGCTATGTTACAGCCGATAAACTCTCGGCACGATTAGGGCTTAATTAAGTCTTAGGGCTTAATCTCCGTATTACTCCGACTTATGACGCGTCTAACTATGGCGCGTCTTATGGTTTGAGCACGTCAATGTGTTTGCGCGGCATCTCCCCAGGGCTTAAATGCTCAAGCCCCCAATTTTGTCCTACATGATACAAACTAGTGTTTTTGTGGCTATTTAGGCTCTGATTCATGCTTTTTGTGCGAGGTTTTACACTTACCTGCTATATAAATTGACAGCTATGGAGGCGGCACGTATCGTTGCCGTCTTTTTGGGTTTGTGGCTTTTGTTAATCGTCTGTGATCAAGCATTACGGCATTTAAACAGCTTTAAACCTCTATCGGGTGGCTGAATAGTTCCTCTAGCTAAGTTCTGCTAGTTAAGTTCTATACAGAATCATCTTTGTGTAATTGAGGATAATATCTTGAAACGCGTAAATATTGGCATATGTGGCCTTGGAACCGTTGGTAGCGGGACTGTTAATGTACTGACTTCGAATATGGCGGAGATTAATGCCCGCTCACAGTGCGAGCTCGTCATTAGTCATGTTGGTGCGCGTCGAGATAACCCTAGCTGCGACCTTAGTGCTGTTAAAGTTAGTCGCGATATCTTTGATGTCGTAAAAGACCCCGATGTTGATATTGTCATCGAGCTTATTGGCGGGACTACCATAGCCAGAGATTTAGTTTCTCAGGCACTTGAGGCTGGGAAGCATGTTGTTACAGCCAACAAAGCCTTAGTTGCAGAGTTTGGCAACGAGTTATTTGCAATTGCTCAAAGTAAAGGCGTAACGCTTTCATACGAAGCTGCTGTTGCGGGGGGCGTGCCTATTATTGGTGCTTTACGCGAAGGTTTAGGCGCGAATAAAATCGAGTGGTTAGCCGGCATTATCAATGGTACAGGCAACTTTATTTTGACTGAAATGCGCGACAAAGGTCGTGATTTTTCGGATGTATTGAAGGAGGCTCAAGAGCTTGGTTACGCTGAAGCTGACCCGACCTTTGATGTAGAAGGCATCGATGCTGCTCACAAGCTTGTTATTTTGGCTTCAATCGCTTTTGGGATGCCATTACAGTTCGATAAAGTCTTTTGTGAAGGCATTAGCAATATTGAGCCAGAGGATGTCGTGTATGCCAATGAACTTGGCTACCGTATTAAGCATCTAGGTGTTGCTCGTAAACAGGGCGATGAGGGTATTGAGCTACGTGTCCACCCTACGTTGATTCCTGAGTCACAATTAATTGCGAATGTTGACGGTGTGATGAATGCTGTTTTAGTGAAAGGTAATGCTGTTGGGCCAACGATGTTTTATGGCGCAGGCGCCGGAGCAGAGCCTACGGCATCAGCGGTAGTGTCAGATGTTATACGCACGGCGCGCGCAATTAATTGCGATGCTCAAGGTGTGTTAATTCCGGCACTTGGATTTAGTGATTCAAGCCTGCAAGACTTTCGTATTCTTCCAATAGATGAAGCTGAAACGGCATCTTACCTGCGTATGTCTGTGCAAGACGAGCCCGGAGCGTTATCTAAAATTGCTCAAATTTTAAGTGAATCAGGTATTAGTATTGAGGCCTTAATCCAGAAGGCTCCTAAAGATGGCGAAAGTTGTGTACCTGTGATTATTTTGACCAATACAGTACGTGAAAAGCATTTGAACGCGGCGATTACAGGTATAGAGGCTTTAGCAATGGTTGTTTCATCTGTTGTGAAAATTCGTGTCGAAAGTTTAAAATAAAGCTCTGCCCCGCAGAAATATTGAGGAATTCCAGTGAAATATATAAGTACTCGAGGCAAAGCGGCTTCGCTAAATTTTGAAGATGTGATCTTGACTGGCTTAGCCGATGACGGCGGCCTATATGTTCCTGAGACGATCCCTGAGTTTAGTAAAGATGAGATTGCCTCTTGGGCCTCCCTTGACTATCGTGAGCTTGCGTTAAAAATAATGACGCCGTTTGTTGGGGATGAAATACCAGAAGCAGACCTAAAAGATTTAATCGATCGCTCGTATGCTGACTTTCGTCATGAAGCTGTAACGCCATTAGTTCAAACGGGCGAAAACGAATGGGTTCTGGAGCTATTTCAAGGACCTACACTGGCGTTTAAAGACGTTGCTTTGCAATTTCTTGGAAACCTTCTTGATTACGTGTTAAAAAAACGTGATCAAAAAGTCGTTATTATGGGGGCTACTTCAGGTGATACTGGCTCGGCCGCCATCGAAGGGTGCCGCCATTGCGATAACGTTGATATTTTTATTCTGCATCCATATCAGCGTGTGTCGGATGTTCAGCGTCGTCAGATGACAAGCATTATTGAAAAAAATGTTCACAATATTGCAGTCAAAGGTAATTTTGATGATTGCCAGAGCCTTGTAAAAGAAAGCTTTGCAGATCAAAGTTTCTTACCTGAAGGTCGTCAATTAGCGGCGGTCAACTCGATTAACTGGGCTAGAATTATGGCTCAAATCGTTTACTACTTTCACGCTGGGCTTTCGCTGGGAGCGCCTCACCGCTCAATATCGTTTTCTGTGCCGACAGGAAATTTCGGAGATATTTTTGCGGGATATCTTGCAAAACGTATGGGGCTACCGATTGATCAGCTCGTTATAGCGACAAACAGTAATGATATTCTGCACCGTTGTATTTCAGATAATGATCATAGTAAAAAAGAGCTTCTACATACCTTGTCTCCTAGTATGGATATTATGGTATCGAGTAACTTTGAGCGTATGTTGTTTGAACTGCACGATCGAGATGGCGATAAGATCGAATCTTTAATGGACGATTTTAAAAATGGTAGTATGACCTTAGGTGAGGATGTTTTACGTTCTGCCCGTTCTCTATTTAGCAGTTATCGATTAAGTGACGAAGAGACAACAGACGTGATTCGAGATGTGTTTGAAAAGTCTGGATATCTCGTTGACCCTCACACAGCTATTGGTATTCAAGCGGGACGAAAAACACGTCGCACTAAAAGTACACCGATGATCGCACTTGCTACAGCGCACCCTGCCAAGTTCCCTGAAGCTGTGCGTAAAGCTGGCCAGAGTGAAGATCCTGCGTTACCGCTTCATATGAAGGATTTATTTGAGCGTGAAGAAAAATATACGGTCCTAGATCTTGATGCTGATACCGTACGGAGTTTTGTTGCGGATAATACCCGCTGTTAACTTTCGGTAAAACGATTGTGAATTAGAGTTGAAGTTAAAGGGCGCTTAATAATAGCGCCTTTTTTATGCGCGTTCCCACGTGTAATTACATTCAGCCGTGCTTGGTTCAAAAAGTTGAGTTAATAGAGCTAGGCTCCATAGCGTTAGGTGTTTAATGGTATTAAGCGTTCAATAGCCTAGTTGTTCAATAAAATTAGGTTCAATAAAATTAGGTTCAATAAAATCACGTTCAATAAAGTTACGCTCAATAGATGGCGTTAATTGACTGGAAGTTGGAAAATGAAAGAAAAAGTTATTGTTCGCCGTTCTATTCCTCCAATGGAAAACGTCGAAAGTCTTTCTGAGAGTGAGTTACAGCTACAGAAAATTTTTGCTGCTAGAGGCGTAATGCCTAGTGATAAGCGTGACTATGTTTTACAAAATCTATTTCCACCAAACTCCATGGCTGGAATTGAGCCTGCAGTTACGCTCTTAATCGATGCTTTAAAAGCTCAGTCACGAATTGTAATTGTTGGCGACTTTGATGCTGATGGAGCGACTAGCACTGCGTTGCTAATGCGCAGCTTGTTATGCTTTGGATTTAATAATGTCGAATTTATTGTTCCAAATCGTTTTGAATATGGTTATGGCTTAACCCCGGAAATTGTCGATCTTGCCCAGAGCTACCAACCGAAATTAATTATTACTGTTGATAATGGCATTTCAAGTGTTGAAGGCGTTGACAAGGCTAATGACTACGGTATAAAAGTATTGGTGACGGATCATCACCTTCCTGGTCGTGAATTGCCACGCGCAGCCGCCATTGTAAACCCCAACCAATTTGGGTGTAAATTTCCCAGTAAAAACATGGCCGGTGTTGGCGTTATTTTTTATGTGATGCTCGCATTTCGCGCGGCATTACGTGAACAGAATTGGTACGTGAAGCAGGGCGTAAGTGAACCCAACTTAGCGCAGTTTTTGGACCTTGTCGCCTTGGGTACCGTGGCGGATGTTGTTCCCTTAGATTTTCATAATCGTACCTTGGTTGCTCAAGGTTTACAGCGAATTAGAAGTGGCGCGTGCTGTGTTGGTATTCAGGCTATCTTTAAAATTGCTAATCGAGATCTCGCGCGCGCATCCGCAGGCGACTTCGGTTTTGTGATTGGTCCTCGATTGAATGCGGCTGGCCGTTTAGACGACATGAGTTTAGGTATACGGTGCCTTCTGACAGATGACTTTTCAGAAGCGTTAGGGCTTGCTCAAGAATTGAATGACCTGAATGTTGAGCGGCGGGCTATCGAGGCATCGATGCGTGCTGAAGCAGAACAACATCTAAAAGCTTTAGATGCAAGCCAATCTTTGGCGCAAAAAAATGCATTATGCCTCTATCGTGCTGACTGGCATCAAGGTGTCGTAGGAATTTTAGCTTCGAGAATTAAAGACAAAATACATCGCCCGACAATTGTCTTTTCTCAATCAGGCCCTGGTATTTTAAAGGGGTCGGGTCGTTCAATTCCAGGTATCCATCTTCGCGATGCTCTAGACGAGGTCGCTGTAACGTACCCTGGCCTTTTGAGTAAGTTTGGTGGTCATGTTATGGCAGCAGGTTTATCTATTGATGAGGATAAGCTAAAGCAGTTTGAGGAAGCTTTTGATGGCGTTGTGGGTAGACAGTTAAGCGATGAAATGAAGTCACCAATATTGCAAAGTGATGGTGAACTGAGTGAGAATCTACGAACGATTGAGTTTGCCAAAGTTCTTGAGCAGGCTGGTCCTTGGGGGCAGGCTTTTCCAGCTCCGCTTTTTGATGGTGTATTCCGTTTGGTTGAACAAAAAATTGTTGGTGAAAACCATTTGAAACTGTTGCTTTGCCCAAAAGAGTTTAGTGATGTTCTGATTGACGGAATTGCTTTTTCAGTAGATAAAACACAATGGCCAAATAACTCGATACGCGACGTGAAATTGGCGTATTACTTAGAAACTAATGTTTTTAGAGGTAGGGAATCACTACAGCTTAGAGTTGAAGCGATAGAGTTACTTTAGATTAGGCTCTACTCTTTATTGGCTTATTGGCTTATTGGCTTATTGGCTTATTGGCTTATTAGGTTCAACCTTGATGAAGTTCAGCTCTAGCCCACTCTCGATTAAGATCAATGAGACCGAGCTATGTGCGGTCTCAGGGTGCCGTGAATAATTTAGGCCCAGCGTAGCGATACACGACGACGCTCGATGTAAATGTATTCGGTCTTTTCTGATTTTGGGTGCATGCTGTGGCGAAAGTGATGATGGTCTTCTGAAGAGCCCATATACTGCCAACTGGCACCTAAAAACATACAGTGCGAATCGCCGTTATTTAACGGGTATTCGGATAATTCTGTCCACATGTTACTCCATTCGGCATGACTAGAATCGATAAACTCCATCTCTAACTCCACTATTTCTCTGTTATTTCAGTATGTTAGTGTAGGCACCTTGACTAACTTGTCAAGTAACCGGTTTAACTTACTGATAAGTAACGTTATTTTATGTGAGTTAGTTGCTGTATACGCTCATTTGCTGCGCTAATCATGCTACTTAAGCAGTTTTGATACTGGGTCTGCATAGCTTCACCTAGTAAACGAATGTTGCGAACAAGCAATACTATGTGGTCTGAACCCGCAATAAAGCACGTGCTATTTTGGATTGGGAAGTGGTCCTCAGCTCGATCGAGTAATATATCTTCGAGTGTTGAAAGAGGCGATATGTTGGAAATGTCACGCTTGCGGCCTTGATGTAGGCGAACTGAAAGTTCTAAGCCGAGTGTTTCTCCAGCGCTAAACAGAGCGTCTGCGACGGCTTTTGGATTACGGCTGAAAATACAGCTGTCTAGAAACTGTGCTCGAATCTCATCAAATTGAACCAAGGTTGGTCTTGGGTTTTTTTTTTGAAGGGCACAGCTTTTATCAAGGTTGATGGCAACCTTTGCGCGCAATATATCAATATCTACAGGCTTATTAATGTAATCATCTGCGCCTGCCTCGTAGCCCTGTAAGTGCGCTTTTGGCTCCGTCAGGCAAGAGTAGAAAAGGATAGGGACAGATTCATAGCCTTTATGACGGCGTATTTCGCGGCAAGTGTCGTAGCCGTCGATACCAGGCATATCGACATCGAGAAGAATGAGGTTCGGCGCTACGTGGTCGAGCATTTCCAAGCCGTCAAAGCCTGAGTCAGCTTGCACGACTTTATATGCGGGGGCTAGAATTCGTTGAATCAACTTTTGATTGGTTGGGCTGTCATCAATAGTTAATATAGTCCTTGCTTCTTCCATGCCTTCATCCTCTTGGCTCATTGCGTGTAGGATAGCGCATTTTGTGATCGCTGCCTATAGCGTGTTTTACATGTCTAAATACTTACGGTTTAAGCTCTAAAGCCAGTGCGTATGCGTATATAAGACGAAGAGCTATAGACAACTGTCTAGGCGCTAGCTACTCTTGATCTTAAGCTAAGTCATTATTAAATAAAGAGTATTTTGTTTTATGCAAAAAGTGTTGTTTAACGGCCATGATTTGGTTTTGGTAATTACCATTTACCAAAGTTTGCTCTTTGCATTCTTTCTAATTAGTTTTCGAAAGGGGAAGCGCCATAGTAATTACTTGTTAGCGGCTTTTTTACTTGCTCATGCGGCTATTTCTCTCGACATTCTTATTTGGTTTGGTAGTGAGTTTCGTCAATACTCAGAAAATTACTTTCCTAATGCGTTCTTTATCTTACGGACGGCGCATTGGGTTGAGGCGCCTTTACTTCTACTTTACGTGCGCTCGATGGTTTATAAAGGCCCATTCTTTCGTCGCCGTGATTACCTCTATTTTGTGCCTTTTGCGCTTGCCTTAGGGGATTATGTAATCAATTGGCTTATGTGGGACAACGCTCAAAAGCTCGTCTACTTAGATAATTACGCATTGGCCGAAGAAGCTATGAGTTCTCGTCTAAGTTATTTGTTTCGTGAAGCTTTCAGGCTCTACTTTGGCGTTTTAGCCGTTATCGAGTTGCTGAATTACCAGAAACGATTAAAAAACGAATATGCTGACATAGAAAACAAAGACCTATCGTGGCTAAAGTTACTTTCAATTGGGTTTTTAGTCTTGCGCGTTAACGCAGTATTTGTCAGTCTGGCGTTAATTTCGCTTTATGAGTACAACATTCCCTTTAATACCGAGGTAATTGGGCTTAGTTCAAACTACTTGTTATTGTTTCTCATGAGTACACTTATATTTTTCAGTTTGAACTTTCCATCCTTATTTTCTGGCATAGAGCCAAGCGTTCGTCAGCCTAATGATACGAATGCTCAGGTTATTGACCCTGAAGATATAGAGCGAATTGGCCGGTATATGGAAGATGAAAAGCCATATCTTAACTATCTCCTTCGTCTTGAGAGTTTGGCATCTCAGCTTGATTTAGCGCCCAGACAGCTATCCCAAATAATTAACCGTCATTTCAAGAAAAGTTTTTTTGAATTTGTTAATACTTATCGAATAGAAGAAAGTAAAAGAATGTTAGATAGTGATAAAAACCGTGATTTGAGCATTCTCGATATAATGTCTAATGCTGGTTTTAATAGTAAGGCGACATTTAACACTCTATTTAAGAAAAAGGTGGGAATGACTCCGTCTCAATACCGAAAGATGTGATTTCCATTGTGAACGCTAGCTTTTGGCGTGATTGAGTGCTTTTTGGACCATATTTGATGGATACCAATAGTGGATACCAAGCCACAGTGTGACTGGTTTCCCCTGTATCATGATGTTATGAGCCTAGTTCGAGTATGCAATGGTAGGAATATTGAAGTAGCTTTAAGTTTGACTATATGGAACTTACTTTATGGAGCTTACTTTGCATTCAATGATATTTTTTGCGTTTAAACATTGGGGCTTTACTTGTATGTGGGCTCTAAATTCTTAACTTTAAGGGTGTAGCGGCGAAAACTTTCTCATGTATACTGGATTTGTGAATATCGTTCCTCTTCATAGGGATAGTTTCGCAAACATGATTTTGGGGGGCTTTGGCCCCCTTTTTTATGGCTTTTCGCCACGTTTCTTAATTTTTTCGTCTCCATATCCCCAAGCCGTTCAATACAGAATAAATGTTGTATCACGTTCAAAATCTCGGATTCAACGCGACTATAAGGTGCCGAGTAATAAAACTTAGGTTAAAAATCCATCTTTTTTAGATTTATACGCGATAATGGATCGATTTTTATTTCGTTTAGCTATAAAAATTGAGTTTGGGCGGTTCTATCAGGTTTGGCTTCGTGTTTGGCACTGTAAACATTATTTCTCCGTATAAATACGTCTTTCGACCTAAAACCAATCAATTATCTTGGTTTTATATTTCCAATAGGAATTATAATTTTGTTTTTATATTCCTTAAGGGTTTTAAAAACTCTTTAAGGAGTAACGCGGGGGCTGTTGTCATTATAGTGCTGGCTACAATAGAATCTGATAAGAACTCTCGAGTGATGGCTAACAAAAATAAATTTAAACGCCTGCATAATCACTCGACCAGCATGCGAGTTACATACTATGTCTCATATATCTACTCAAACCTGCGTATTTTTCTTTCTTTCCGTATTAACATTTAGCGCTTGGGCTGCAAACAACGAAGAGCCTGGGAATAATTACCTTTGGATCGAGGCAGAAACAGGGGCAGAATATAATCCTATTGTCGTTAAAAGTGACCCTTTGGCTTCTGAGGATATATATCTTGCAAGTTGGCAGTGGGCCGATTACTCACAGCGCTCAAACGAGAGCGGCCTAATAAGCTTTTCTATCGAGGTTGAATCGGCTGGGATGTATCGGTTATGGGGGCGTACATCGTCTCCCTGGAGCGGCATTCAGCCTTACGACGTGAGTGTGGATGGTAGTGGCGACGTTAGTGACGATAGCCAATGGACATCTTGGCAGGCGGATATGCGAGATCAGAGTCTTATCGACCAATGGGCATGGTCTGATTCCGGCATTAACATTACATTAGCCGCTGGAGTGCATACTCTGCGTTTAATTCAACGAAATGGTGGATCTCAGTTACAGTTGGATAAAATTCTGCTTACTGATGATAGCGCTTACAATCCAGAATCTTATGGCGGTTCAGAAGGCCCTGTTTTCACTCAAAACGACTTTCGTGCTGACACAGTCACAAAAAATGGTCAGCTAAGCCTTAATGGCACGCAATTAGTTAATGCTGCCGGTGACGCGATTCAGCTTCAAGGTATTAGTGCTCATGGCTTACAGTGGTTTCCACTGGTTGCAGACAACACTATAGCCAGCACCGCGCAAACTTTTGGTTCTGAAGTCATTCGTTTGGCGATGTACGTTGAAGATTACGCACCAACAGACTCGACCGATTATTGGGGTGGCTATATAGCGGATCCTACAATGATGATGGCGCGTACACGTGAAGCCATCGAAGATGCTATTGATGCTGGAATTTATGTCATCGTCGACTGGCATATTCATAACAAGCCAATGAATTTTACTGACGAAGCTGTTGAGTTCTTTCGTCAGATATCTAGTGAGTACGGCAGCTACCCAAATATCATTTATGAAATTGCCAATGAGCCTACAGCTGTTATATGGAGCACAGAAGTTAAACCCTACGCCAATACCGTGATTGACGTGATTCGAGCGAATGACCCGAACAATATTATAATCGTTGGTACGCCAACGTGGAGTCAAGATGTTGATGAGGCCGCCAAAGACCCGTTGACGCAACAGAATGTCATGTATGCTTTTCACTTTTATGCCGCCACTCACAATATAGAATTAATGAAAGGTAAGGTGCAAACCGCGATCGATGCTGGCCTTGCAATATTTGTTTCCGAGTGGGGCTCCTCAGATGTGGGCACCAGTCAGTCGAATTTCAATGTTGCTGCTCAGTGGATCGACTTCATGAACTCACGGAATCTAAGTTGGGTTAACTGGTCGCTGGGGAACAAAGATGAAGCGTCTTCTATTCTTAAACCTGATGCATCACTCGCAGGGCCTTGGACAGATAGTGATTTAACTGACGCTGGGCTTTGGTTAAAGCCGTATTTTGATGCTCCTTCTCGCGATGATGGCGATGATGGCGATGATGGCGATGATGGCGATGATGGAACGGTAAATGTTGCCCCATTAGCTAGTAGTTCAGATGAAAGTGTTTTGGAAAATAACGTGCTACTGATTACACTAAATGCGGCAGATAGCGATGGTTCAGTTAGTGCTTATCAAATCGACAGCTTGACGGACAACGGTCAGTTATCGCTTATTGGAAACCAAGTAAGGTATATACCGGTGGCGGGCTTTACGGGAATTGATAGCTTTACTTGGTCTGCGCAAGATAATGAGGGTGCTATTTCAAATAGTGCAACCGTAACCATTATCGTTAACGCGGATGATGATACCGATCAGGGCTTAACGTGTAGCGTTAATGAAAACTCATGGGGTAGTGGCTTTGTTGCAACAATAACCGTTACCAATAATACTTCAGCCGTTTTGTCGTCTTGGTCGGCTGATGTAACGCTTGCTGCGGGAGATGCTTTAACTCAATCGTGGAGCGCAGATTCCGTCGTTTTAGTTGGTAATGTTCTTCATGCTCAAAGCGCATCTTATGATGGCGATTTGAACCCTGGTGCTTCTGCAGGCTTTGGTTTTCAAGGGGCCAGCGATAGCCGTCACGTTACAGCAACGTGCACAGCCGTTGCGCGTTAATCTCTTCTAAGGTATTCATTGAAAAAGGGAGACCCTAGGTCTCCCTTTTTTTCGTTTGGACATATGGGGACCTTACTGCGTAGTATCATGACTATTTTTTTGACTCCCGATAATCGGCCTACCTTAACTACTTATATCCACTGTTATTCCGCAAACCCAGTTCTCACAGGGGTTCGACCATTTATGCACCTCATAATTGATATGTTCGCATAGGTTTTTGTTATACATACGTGCGAACTAGCGTATAAAAACTTCGATAAAGTCGTACCTCTACTTTGCGGTCCTATGATCTTCCATGTAAGCTTTGCTCAAAATAATAATTTAAAACGAGTCTATGCTAAGCCGTGACGGCTTAAATAATCAGATAAGCAGAAGCGTTTCACTTTTGTTTTAGCACTTTTGTTTTAGTACTTTGGACTTTAATTTAGAGGGTTTAATGGCATCTATTCGATATCTGGCACTTGCTCTTGTAGCAGTGCTATCGGTTTTTTCTATCCATTCTTCGGCAAATAATCTTCGTTTTGAGCACGTGATTACGGCAGAAAACTTAGCTATAGCCGAAACAAATGTTATTTTTCAGGATAGTTTAGGCTACATGTGGTTCGGTGGCGGTGATGGTTTGGCCAAATATGACGGCCATAGCTTTACTCTATTTCAGTATGACTCTCGAGATCACGAGAGTATTAGTCATAATTTTGTTTGGGATATTATCGAAGATCATAAGCAGCGCCTATGGGTTGCAACACCAGGTGGGTTGAATCTCTATGATAGGGCGAAAAACAAATTTCATCGTTTTCAACACGATTCAAATGATCCAAATAGTCTGATAAGTAATGATGTATATACGCTATTTGAAGATAGTCAAAACTCGCTTTGGGTCGGTACACGTGACGGCTTAGATAGACTTAATGAAAGCAATGGGCGCTTTGAGCATTACCTATCGGAAGAAACTAACCCTGACACCATTAGTAATAACAGCATACTAAAAATATTTGAAGATTCGAATCAGCGCCTATGGTTAGGTACAAAACACGGCTTGAATCAGATGGACAGGAAGTCAGGGTTATTTGTACGTTACCCTCATATTACCAACGGCCGAAAAAACATCCTCGATAGTAATATTCGTGATATTGCACAAAGCGATTCAGAGTATCTTTGGGTTGCAACGGATAACGGCTTATTTAAGTTTTATTTTAAGGATACATCCGTAACGCGTTACATTCATGATCCGGAAACGCCCCAAAGCCTAAGCAATAACCGTATATGGAAGCTGCTAATTGACAGTGAACATACCCTGTGGATAGCAACAGATCAAGGTGGGCTAAATATATATAATCGAGATACTGATGATTTTACGCATCATCGGCATAACCCGTATAACAGTACGACCATAAAAGCAGATAATGTTAAATCGTTATTTGAAGACTCCAATAGGAATCACTGGATAGGATTGTTCCCCTCAGGTGTCGATTACATAAAACGTTCAGCTTCGGTATTTTCTGTCTATAAACACGACCCTCAAAACAGTAAATCACTAAATAATAATTCAGTAAATGCAATTCACATAGGGGCTAATAAATCCGTGTGGCTTGGAACCGAAGGTGGGATTAGTCTATTCGATATAGAGGGGCGCGAGTTTAATCACTTTAGCCACGATCCCGCCGACACTTCTAGTTTAAGTGCGAACGCTGTGCTTGCGATTGAGCAAGATAAAAATGGTGATACTTGGATTGGTACGTGGTCGGGTGGTCTAAATCGTTATGATGAAAAAACGAATAGCTTCACACGGTATTTACCTAAAAAGGGTGAGAACAACGCTATTTCTAGTGCCTATATATGGTCGCTATTGAGTGACAGTCATGGAAGCCTGTGGATAGGCAGTCAGGAGGGTGCGTTAGATCGCTATGATGTTGACACTGATACGTTTGAACATTTCGGTCCTAATCCTGGTGATCCGAATAGTTTGAGTTCGCGCTTTATTCGTACTCTTTTTGAAGATTCTCAAGGTGCCGTTTGGATTGGTACTCTGGTAGGGCTGAACAGGTATGAACGAAGTAATAATAACTTTTCACGTTTCGTGAAGGATAATGAAAATGAATTTAGTATTCCTCATAACTATGTATTAACGATATTCGAAGATAGCAAAAATCGACTTTGGGTTGGCACGAATGGAGGCTTGAGCTTATTTGATCGGACAGCTGAGCGATTCACAAACTACAGTACGTATGACGGTCTGGCGAATGATGCTGTAACGGGTATTCAAGAGGATAAGCAGGGATATCTGTGGTTGAGTACTCTAAACGGATTAAGTCGATTTGACCCTGAGAAAAAAACATTCCATAACTATTATCATGTGGATGGAATCGCAGGAAATGTTATGAACAAAAGTGCGAGCCTGATGACAGATATGGGTCGTCTATTTATTGGTAGTACCGAGGGCTTAACCGTATTTTCTCCCGAAAATATTATTAAGAACTCTTTGCCGCCACCGGTAAAAATCACGGACTTTAAAGTATTTAATCGCAGTGTTGTTCCCGGGGGGGAGGGGGCAGTTTTAACAAAAAGTATTGATATGACAAAAAGTTTGACACTTGATCATACTCAAAATGTTTTCTCTTTTGAATTTGCAGCACTAAATTATCAAAACCCTCAATTAAACCGCTATCAATATATGATGGAAGGTTTTGAAAACTCGTGGAATGAATCGGGTTATCGTCATTCAGCTACATATACCAACCTTAATTCTGGTAAATATAGTTTTCGTGTTAAAGCCGCAAATAATGATGGTGTTTGGAATAATGAAGGTGTGTCACTATCGATAGAAATATTACCTCCACCGTGGCTGACATGGTGGGCGAAAGTAATTTACGTGTTAATTCTTGCTTTCGCGATCAGTCTGTTTCTACGTAGTCAACAACGTAAAATACGCTTTGAACAAGAGCAAGTATCTAGGTTAGAGTCGATAAATAAACTTAAGGATGAGTTTTTGGCCAATACCTCGCATGAACTACGTACGCCTCTGAACGGAATAATCGGACTGACGGAAGTACTAATCGATGACTCTAGTGGTCAAATATCCGAAGTGGCTCGTATGCAGTTGCGAACTATTGCGGGTAGCGGCCGTCGACTTTCGAGCCTAATTAACGATATATTGGATTTTTCCAAAATAAAAAATCACGGCTTGAAATTGGATATGCAGACCCTTGATGTTGAGGTTGTATGTACGTCTGTAGTGCGAATGCTCGAGCCATTGGCGATGCAAAAAAACTTACTAATTACGCATAGCATCCCAGAAAAATTCTGTTTCGTAAATGCAGATATAGATCGCCTAGAGCAGATCTTATATAACTTGCTTGGCAATGCTATTAAGTTTACAGAAAAGGGAACTATTACTCTTAGCGCGCGAGAAGATAATGGTTTTGTTTATATTGATGTGGCTGATACCGGTGTTGGTATTGAGCCAACTCATGTAACCCAAATTTTTGAGTCCTTTAGCCAGGTTCAGGGTGATGCATCGCGGGAGTATGAAGGTACCGGTCTTGGTTTGGCTGTTGCGAAGAAGCTTGTGGAGTTACACGGAGGGAAAATACACGTTCGCTCTGCGCTTGGCAGCGGTTCTGTATTTACATTTAACTTGATGTTGAGCCAAGGAACGCCAGTTGAATCTATTGAACGACGTCGATTTCAGCGTTTAAATAGCGTTGTCGATATTGATGAAGGGCTAGAGCAAATAGTTGCGGAATCGCCCAATACAGAAGAAAAACATTTTCATGTCCTAGTTGTCGACGATGATACTGTTAACCGTAAAGTGTTAACCGCCCAGCTTGCGATCCATGACTATAAGGTTAGTGAGGTTGAGTCTGGTCAGGCGGCTATTGATCTTGTTGCTTCAGACTCATCAATTGATTTAATTTTGTTAGACGTAATGATGCCGAAAATGACCGGCTACGAAGCGGCAAAAATAATCCGACAAAAACATGCAGCACAGGATCTGCCTATTATTTTCATTACCGCAAAACACCTAGCGGCCGACCTGGCTGAGGCGTTTTCCTCGGGGGGCAACGACTTTATCGTCAAGCCTGTTTCGAAAAATGAGCTTCTTTCGCGAACCGCAACGCATCTGAGGTTGCTTGATATAACACGAAATCTAGAATCACTCGTCGCGGAAAGAACTCAAACCTTAAGCGAAGCACATAAAGTACTTGATACACTCGATACTGTCGTGCGCCATATTAATGAGCAAGATAGCCTGGCAGGCCTTGTGGATGTAATGTTACAAGAATCGCTTAACTTATTTGGTCAAATTAGCGCGTCCGCGTTTTGGATGAAATCAGGCGATGATGATGGGTTTCGATGTGTATCTTCTATTCTTGATGACTTAGATCGTTTTCAACTGTCGATAAAAGCCGATGACTTCGATTGCTATCTTGCCGATGGCGCGGGATCTATTACCGATGATTTATCCTTTGCGTCGAAGCCGTTCTATGATTTATTCTGTCATCGCAGCTCAGAAATAGGTTCTCTATTTACCCTTTCTATTGTGATAAATGAGACGGTCCAGGCGATAGTCGTTTTTATTAGTAATGAAGATATGTCCAAAAACTTAGAGGGTTACCAAGATACTTTATTACGTTTCAAATCCCATGCCATCTCGGCCGTCAGTAAAGCTCAAAATATAGAGTCGCTACAACGGCAAAATGAAGATTTAGTGCGAGCATCTCTTACGGATCCATTAACAAACCTGAATAATCGACGATTCTTTATGGATCATATTGGGCGGGATATTGACGCCTGTAATACGCTCTATAGTAATTTTGTAGGAAAATCAGCATTCCCGAAAAACGCAGACATTCTATTTGTATTGTTTGATTTGGATGATTTTAAAGCTATTAATGATCAATATGGTCATAAAGCAGGGGATATGGTGTTAATACAGTTTTCCAATTTATTGCGCTCTATGGTCGACGATAACGACTATGTTATTCGTTGGGGCGGAGAGGAGTTTATGCTGGTCATTCGTGCATGTGGTAAAGATCGAGCAGCGATGCTAGTTGAGCGTATTCGTAGTACTGTGGGTGAGCACCTATTTGAGTTGAACCTCGGGGTATCTATTCGATTGAGTTGTTCGACGGGTTATTCGTATTATCCCTTTTATCAGGATTCCATTAACGATTTCAGCTGGGAGCAGGTTGTTGATGTTGCCGATCGATGTTTGGGCATTAGTAAAAAATCCGGAAAAAATACTTGGCTTGGCTTGTTTGGTCGAACAAGTGGCAGTAATCGATTGAGTTATTTAGATATTAGTCAAAATCCCGAGCGCTGCGCAAAAAATCGAAGCTTAGTTGTACAGAGTTCCATCACTTCGAAGCAAAATATTCGTTGGAAACCTTAGTTCTTATCGACATTCCCCTCGTAATTTAGCGTAATTCATTTGAGCTAATTCGTTTGATGTTTTTAATCATAAACATGGTTCACTAATAGACCAAAAACACCTAGGTAAACGGCGTAAAAGCGTTGATAAAGCGGTTTATATCGCCTAGGATGAATGGTGTGTGTTTAAAAGAGCCTTGCTTGTATTTCATGCAAAATAGGTATTTTATTCAACATTTAAGTAAGTGTGTTAGCTTGAAAGTAATAATAAAAGTAAGCGTAAACGCAATAATAATAAAAGTACTAAAAAAGCCATATTAAATGGTTGATTTATAAAAAATAGCACGCAATTAAAGAATTTTTATTACAGTTTTAGTTGACGTAGTTAAAAATCATGTTTGAGAGAATTGAAATGAAGCCCAACCTTGATCTATGCAATCGCTGACTTTACTCAGTAGTTTCTAACGTTCGGTTACATCGGCCTTTAGGTTAATCCTGAAGGTTGGTGTCTTTCTTTACGTTAAATTTGTGTTTGGTTTATTTGTTCGATTTTAATCGGGTCGGGATCATTTCGCCTAAATTTCCATAGGAGAGAATAATGAAGTTTATTTTAAAAAGTAGTGTCCTAATTATAGGGTTAGTTTGGGGCGCACTGTCTCATGCGGCCCAAGTGACTATGACGGTCATGAATGACTGGGGTGGTAGTTTTCAGGGTGAAATAACCATTACTAACGATGAAACTGAAACGATTAAAGACTGGACGCTTGGTTTTGCCGCATCCTTTACCCTAGATCAAGTTTGGAACGCTGAACTTGTTAGCCAGACTGGTAACGACATCGTTTTAGGTGATGTTGGCTGGAACGGAGAAATCCCCGTCGGCTCGCAAATAACGTTCGGTTTTGTTGCAAGTCCTGGTAACTCACAAATTCCTACATCATTTACCGTTACCGGCGGAATGACGCCAACGCCTACGCCTACGCCAACGCCTACGCCTACGCCAACGCCAACGCCAACGCCAACGCCTACGCCTACGCCAACGCCAACGCCTACGCCTACGCCTACGCCTGTTTCCGGTGACTGGTTGCATATTGACGGTAACAGTATTGTCGATAGCGAAGGAAATGCGGTTTGGTTAACCGGTGCTAATTGGTTTGGTTTTAATGCTACTGAACGTGTATTTCATGGTCTTTGGAGCGCAAACTTAACAGAAATGACTGAAGCGATTGCGAACCACGGCATTAATGTACTCCGTGTACCTATTTCGACTGAGCTTATTAATGAGTGGAAAATCGGTGTTTTTATTGAACCAAATGTAAATACTTGGGCGAATAAAGAGCTAGAAGGCTTGAACTCTTTACAAATATTTGATGCGTTTTTGACTGTCGCGGATAACGTTGGCCTTAAAGTTATTCTGGATGTGCATTCCGCTAAGGCAGACAACAGTGGTCACATTGCGCCACTGTGGTATGACAGTGAATTAGGTGAAGAAACTTTCTACGACACTTGGGTATGGATTGCCGATCGTTATAAAAATAACGATACCTTAATAGGTTATGATTTAGAAAACGAACCTCATGGGAAGGCTCATTCTGATGCAAATGCTGCTCGTTGGGACAATTCGAATCATCAAAACAACTGGAAACGTGTAGCGCAAGAAGCTTCTACTCGTATCTTAGCGGCTAACCCAAATGCACTTATATTAATTGAAGGTGTTGAGGTTTATCCCATAGATGGCGTGAATTGGGAATCCACTAATGAAGCGGACTATCATTTTACCTGGTGGGGCGGTAACTTACGTGGCGTTACTGATTATCCTGTAATTGTGCCTGGTCATCAAGATCAGATTATGTACTCTCCTCATGATTACGGTCCATCTGTCTGGCCGCAAGATTGGTTCTATCCAGGTTTCGATAAAAACTCTTTAATTAATGATGTTTGGGCTGATAACTGGTTATACATTCATGATCAAAACATTGCTCCATTATTAATAGGTGAGTGGGGCGGACATATGGATGGTGGTAGTAATCAACATTGGATGGAGCAATTGCGAGATCTAATGGTAGAGAAGAAAATTCACCATACTTTCTGGGGTGTCAACCCTAATTCAGGGGATACCGGTGGTCTTGTGTTACACGACTGGAAAACATGGGACGAAGAAAAATACGGACTATTTAAAACATCTTTATGGGTTGATAGTGCCGGGAACTTTGTCGGGCTTGATCACGATACGCCATTAGGTAATAGCGGTGTTTCGTTAGATCAATACTACTCCAATGGTGGGTTAGAGCCTCGCGGTAACTAAACCTACGTCAGTTTTCCCTTTGTTCTAATGATGGATGTTTGCAGCCTTTCGGGGCTGCTTTTTTTCTCATTCCTTGAGTGACATCTTTACTTTAGAGGCTAATCTGTGTGAATTATTCACACAGATTTTAATCTTTTAGAGCCGTATCCTTTATGTCATATAGTCAAAATACCGAGAAAAACCTTCAAAAGTCAGAACCGTACCTTAAGCCCTGGGTGACGGATCGCGCTTGGATATCTGGGGTTTTTGGTGCGATATCTTTACTTCTATTGGCCTATATTTACGGTGTTAATAATAGTTTAAACGATGGCATATCAATTGTCGGTTATACAGTAAGTGATACACGCATTGATTCAATTTTACTTGCATTAGCGTGCGTCAGCATAATCATGCTGTCTGTCGAATGCTTACGTCTTTATTTGTTGAATCCGAAATGTTTTTTCAAAATTGATCCTCTTCTTAAACGCCGAAAGTACATTGTATTTATTCAAAAATGTATTCTTAACTATGTACTATATTTGGTGATGATCTGGCTTGTAGTTCAATTTTTTCATACCGCTGGCGAGTACGGATTTTCTCGCCACGCACCGTATTATCAGGTGTGGTTTCGATTTTTAGAGATAGTTTTAGACCTGTATTTGTGGGTAGGGTTACCCTATGTGTTAATCACTAGAGCCGTGAAGTCATGCTCTGAAGCGGATGCGTTTGACTATGGTCGCTATTTTTTTCGCCTATGTTTAATACTCCCCAGTAGGTTTTTTGGTGTATCTTCGAGAAAAAACTTTTCAAATATTGACAAGAAGATAACGCGAGGTTTAATGGTGAAGTTGTTTTTTACACCATTAATGACGGTGTTTTTTGCTGATCAATTCCCGCATTTGGTTAGTAATATGGACTATCTTTTGAGCGGCTTACCTGAAGCTATTGCTAGCGGTAGTTATAGTCATCATCGGTTTAATACAGATTTTTTTAATATATCAATATCCTTTGTTTTTTCTATTGATGTGGTGATTGCTTGGTGTGGTTATGTTTTTTCGTCTAGGTGGGTTAACAATCAAACACGTTCAGCTGAACCTAGCATGTTGGGATGGGTAGTCTGCTTAATTTGTTATCCACCGTTTCAAATGATATTGGGACTTTACTATGCTGCGCCCGGAGAAAGGCAAGCAATTGATCTGCTGAGTCAACAATGGATAATTTCTATTTGCCTTATTCTTATGGTGATGAGTTATTGCGTTTATATGATATCGACAGTGTTCTTCGGTGTTCGCTTTTCAAACCTCACTCATCGTGGGATTATTCGTAAGGGGCCATATGCGATAGTGCGGCATCCTGCTTATGCGTCAAAGAACTTTGCTTGGTGGTGCATTATGTTTCCTGCAGTAGTTTTTAATGCCGTTAATGCAGGAATATCATTGGCTGTTATGCAAACGTTGGGACTTATGATTATGAGTTATGTCTATTATTGGCGGGCCATAACTGAAGAACGTCATTTAAGTTTTGATCCTGACTATCAAGACTATTGTCGGAACGTTCGATTTCGTTTTATTCCGGGAGTTTTGTAGAATAAAAATATATTTGAAGTCTTGCATAATAATATTATTTAAAAAAGCAATAATGAGCCGTAAAGCGGCATTAGAATTGACGTACCTTGGCATTGTTTGCCTGGGTTATCAGTCGTGAAGGATAAAGCGTTTTTATTCCCACGTTAAAGAGCAATGAGTTGCTCACATGTTTGCGAAACCCACAAGCCAATTGAGTGACACCAACTTGAGCGGCAAATTATAAATTTTGGTGTGACTATGAACAGGAAAAACTATGTCTTATAAAAAATCATGGAGTCCCTTGCGAACAATGCAAGCGGGAGGCGTGTTGCTTGCAACATTGCTTGGCTCCTCTCAGGCGTTTGCACTGCAGTGTGAACACAAAGTCGATAATGATTGGGGGTCAGGGTTTACAGCAAACATTACTGTAACGAATGACGGAGCTGCATCTACTGCAGGTTGGGAAGTTAATTGGTCGTATCAAAACGGAACTATTACTAACCTATGGAATGCTGAATTAAGCGGGAATTACACGGCAACAAATGTTGAATTCAACGGTGTTATTGCTCCTGGTCAATCCGAAACTTTCGGGTTTCAAGGAAGTGGTTCTAGTGCTCTTTCTGGTGCATTAACGTGTAGTGATGGTGGCACTAGCTCTAGTTCATCTAGCACAACGTCAAGTACGTCTAGTACATCAAGCACCACCACTTCAAGTACTTCAAGCACGTCGAGCACAAGCTCATCAGGTGGCGGTGCGAGCAATGACTTGGTAAGTGGTAACGGTCAGCTTCGTATCGAAAATGGTCAAGTTGTGAACCAAGACGGGCAGGCATTTCAACTACGTGGCATGAGTTCGTTAGGTTTACAGTGGTCTGACGCAGCACCTTGGATGAATCTTAATTCAATCAAGTGGTTACGTGATGATTGGAATACTAACGTCGTACGCGCGGCGATGTATACTAAAGAAGGCGGTTATATCGACGATCCAAGCGTTGCTAATAAAGTTTGGGAAATTGTTGATGCGGCTATCGCTTTAGATATGTACGTACTTGTTGATTGGCATATTCTTTCCGATGGCAATCCTCAGACATACCAATCTGAAGCAATCGATTTCTTTAAGGAAGTTGCCAATCGTTATAAAGATGTACCAAATATTATTTACGAAATTGCTAATGAGCCGAATGGGCAAGTAAACTGGAGCTCAAACATTAAGCCTTATGCTGAAGCTGTAATTCCAGAAATTCGTGCAATCGATTCCGACGCAATCGTGATTGTTGGTACGGCAACCTGGAGCCAAGAAGTTGATGATGCGGCCTTTAACCCGCTATCGTTCGACAACATCGCTTATGCTCTTCATTTTTATGCGTGTACCCATGGCCAATCACTTCGTGACAAAGCTAGCACGGCAATGAACCAAGGCGCTGCAATATTTTCGACTGAGTGGGGCACAACTCACGCTGATGGTAGCGGTGGAACGTGTTTACCTGAGACGGATGTTTGGCTAGACTTTTTTGACCAAAACAATATTAGTTATTTAAACTGGTCTTTAAGTGTGCGTGACGAAACGTCGGCTGCGTTACACCCAAGTGCAAACACTCAAGGTGGTTGGTCCAATTCTGATCTAACTACTTCTGGTGCATATGTTCGTGATCGTTTGCGTCTGTATCCTTCAGTAATTGGTGATGGTTCTTCATCGACTTCTAGTACTTCAGGTTCTACCACCTCAGGGTCAACGACTTCAAGTTCAAGCACTTCGGGGTCAAGTACTTCGGGTTCTACTACCTCGGGTTCTACTACCTCAGGTTCCACAACTTCAGGATCTACGACTTCAAGTTCTACGAGTTCAAGTTCTGGTGGTTCCGTGGGTGTTGATTGTGATGTTTCTACAGAGAATGTTTGGAACTCTGGTTACCAACTTGATGTTGCTGTTACAAATAATGGTACAGCTGCGATAAGTACATGGGATGTAGCGTTGAACTTCGGTGAAGCTCCTGCGCAAACAGGCGGTTGGAATGCCGAATTTGTAACGGCTGGCAATACGGTAACGGCATCGAATATTTCGCATAACGGTAATTTGGCTCCAGGTCAGTCGGCTAGCTTTGGTATTCAAGGTAATCACGACGGTAGTTTCGCCGGTGTAGTGTGTGTAGGTGATGGAGGTACGTCTTCTTCAACGTCGTCGACTTCAAGCTCTACGACTTCAAGCTCGACTTCTTCTGGTGGTACTTCTAGTACGTCAGGCTCTACTACGTCAGGCTCTACTACATCAGGCTCAACGACTTCATCGGGCTCTACAAGCTCTTCTACAAGTAGTGGCAGTGGTGCGGGTTTTGATAATCCTTACATTGGCGCAAAACTATATGTTGATCCAGTTTGGGCGGCTAAAGCAACGGCGGAACCTGGTGGTGAACTTATAGCTGGTGAAAGCACAGCTGTTTGGATTGACCGTATTGGCGCAATTACAACACCTGCCGACGGCGATGGTATGGGTTTGGCTGAGCATTTAGATCAGGCGATATTACAAGGCGCAGATCTATTTACTTTTGTATTCTACGATTTACCAAACCGAGATTGTGCTGCCTTAGCATCTAATGGTGAATTACGAATTTCTGAAGATGGTTTTCAGCGTTATAAAGATGAATATGTTGAACCTATTGTCGAGATATTGGCGAACCCTGCTTACGCAAGTCTTCGTATTGTTACTATTTTAGAAGTAGATTCATTGCCAAACTTGGTAACTAATCTTGATACTCCAGATTGTGCGGAAGCTAATGGCCCGGGCGGATATGTTGATGGTATTCAGCACGCGCTTAATCGATTGAATACAGTTGACAACGTTTATCCGTACTTAGATATTGCTCACTCCGGTTGGCTTGGATGGAGCGAAAATTTTACCGCTGGCATTCAACTTATTGGTGATGCAATTAAAGGTACTGATATGGGTGTAAATAGTATTACGGGCTTTGCCAGTAATACCTCTAATTACACTCCGGTTCAAGAGCCATTTTTGCCTAGCCCGACACTTCAAATTGGTAGTGGTCAAGTTCAGTCTGCGGATTTTTACGAATTTAACCCCTACCTAGAAGAATTGACTTTCGTGCAAGATTGGCGTGAGGCTATGATTCAAGTTGGGTTCCCAGAGACTTTGGGTATGTTGATTGATACTGGCCGTAATGGTTGGGGCGGAGCGGATCGTCCAACTGCAGTTTCAACAAGCACGGATGTGAATACCTATGTGAACGAGTCACGTTTAGACAGACGTATACATCGTGGTAACTGGTGTAATCAAGAAGGTGGAGTAGGCTTTCGTCCTGAAGCTGCGCCATTCCCTGGTGTTGATGCGTATGTATGGACCAAGCCTCAAGGTGAATCTGACGGAATTAGTGATCCGAATTTCGAGATTGACCCTAATGATCCTGCAAAGCAACACGACCCAATGTGTGATCCGCTAGCCGCGAACCGTTATGCCGATGACCCGAGCATAACAACTGGCGCATTACCGGATTCTCCACATGCAGGACGTTGGTTCCCAGCAGCATTTCAAGTCTTAGTCGAAAATGCTTACCCACCGTTATAGTAATTTGGTGAGTTAAGTTCATTCAGCCGCAATCACTTATTAAGTGGTTGCGGCCATTAAGTATTTAAACGTTATCCTAATAATGAGCGCTAAAATACGTACACGTTTACGACAACAAGCAATAAAAGCAATAAAAGCAATACACATGACAATCTTATGCTCAGAATTGAGTTTTACTAAATTAAACTTATTGTGGCCAAGCGCTATGAACCTTAGATTACCTTTTTCCATTAACTGTATGGCGGTAGTTGTTAGTACATTGCTGCTAGCGGCAAACTCTCATGCCGAACTGTTTTTTTCCAGTCGTACAATGGGACCGGCAACGAATATTTATTCTGTAACTCACGGTGGAGCTGTCCATCGAATAACGAATGATGCAAAATGGCGAGACATGGCTGCGGATATATCGCCTGGTGGCGATGTGGTGTTTATGTCGAATAGAAAATCGTCAACCGAAATAGATTTAAATCAAACATCGGATGAATTAAACGTATTTTTACTCAACACAGAGGATAGTAAAAATCGTTACATTTCCACACCAATCAAATTAAGTGATGGAGTCGGTAAAGCACTATATCCACAATATAGTCCCGATGGGAAGAATATTGCATATCTCAAAAAAACGCATAATAAAATGCAACTCATAGTACGGTCAGTAGAAAATAAAACTGACCGAATTATAATTGATCAAGCGAAATTATCACAACTTTCATGGACCCCTGACGGTCAACATATTAGTTTTGTTGAGTACGATAAAGTCCACTCCTATTTAAATATAATTTCTATCGTAGATGGTATAAATCAACGTCTGCTTACCTTTTCTAACGGTGAAAGAGATGTCGATAGCGCGTTGTCAGCGTTGGTCGATCTAAAATCTAACATGCGACTTGAGTCGGCGCAGTGGTCGCCGCGTGGTGACAAAGTTGCACTTGTGGTATTGGACCTATCTAATAATGAGCGCAAGTTATTTAGTTATGATATTTCATCAAAAATTTTCGAACTCCTATCCGTACCTGGCATGCAAGTTCAATACCCGGTAAGCTGGTCCCCTAAGGGAGGCCAGCTTTTATATTCCGCGCTAGAAAACTACAAGTTTTTCTATGACGAAAATATTCATCAAAAAATGTACAAAGGGGGTATGCAAATATTCTTAAGCACAATAGGGGAAGGGACTAAGCAATTGAGTTCTGGCGACGTATTACATAGTCGACCTGTTTTTTCCCCAGATGCAAAGCATGTTGCGTTCTTCTTTTCTCCCAATTTAGGCGCGCGAAAACTGGCACTGCATACCATGAGTGTTGACGGTTCTGAGCGAAAAAGCTTGTATGAAAATGTTGCTCAAGACTCGTTTTTAGTTTGGCATTGAGTACTATCGGCCACACTCTATCAATACGTCTGATTACATAAGTAGGGCGTTTCGACGTGAGATAGGAATAGCTGGGGGCGTCAACGGGGTTTGAAATACGCTATGTTTTCAAATCCCGTTGTAAAGCTGGGGAATTTTAAGTTTTAAGCTCGACTAATAAATTTCTGCTCAGTGGTGCTTACTTTGACACGATCACCGTTGGCGATATATTCCGGGACTTGAATGATTAAACCCGTAGACAGCGTTGCGGGTTTGGTGCGCGCTGTGGCTGAAGCGCCTTTAATGGACGGGTCAGTCTCAATAATTAGCATATCTACCGAGGCCGGCAGATCGATAGCAACGGGGTTACCATCGACCGCGAAAACCTGCATACCTTGAGTATCTTCGGTTATGAAGGGGGCCTCATCGGCAATGTTTTCTTTGTTCATGTTGTAGGGAGTGTAATCCTCACTATCCATAAACACGTATTCATCACCATCCATGTATGAAAACGTCACTTGATGGCGAGAAAAATCCGCTAAATTAATCATCTCATCGGCTTTAAAACTTTCGTCTACTTTAAGTCCCGTAGCGACATCGTACATACGCATACGGTAAAGACTGGCACCTGCACGACCGCAAGGGGTCGATTTGTTAATCTCTTTAACGAGAAAAACTTTTCCGTTGTGTTCAATAGCGAGGTTTTTCTTGATATCACTGGCTTTAGGCATGGGAATACATCCGAGATAATTTATTAGAAATTAACATAATCTAATATTAAGGCCAAGCCTGAATAACGGTAGCCGTGACTAAAATTACCTGTCGAGCGGTCTTTTATACAGTAATCTCAACGTATTAATACCCGCTAACATACTTTGATAGTGAGCATTATAGTCGAAGGTTAAAGGGCTTTACTTCGGTACACCGTTGATTAATAGGTAATCAACCCTGTGTGTTTTCTTACTTCATAAGTGGCTCTGACCTTTCTGACCTTTCTGACTTAAGTGTTCGTCTACTTGATCTTTGCCTCAGTCGCGGTTTAATGGTGTTTATATCGGCCTGTATGAGGGAAATCCGCACTGTATCAATATACTTAAGGCTTTCCCTTTAGTTATTCTTGCCTCGCACGCGGTATGCTTGAGTTTTGCGTCCTTTGGGTCTATATCTTCATTGATATGTTGGTGTGCATTGTAAATCTTAGGGTTATATACTCAGTCTTTTAGTGCTTACGTCGTATTCGAATAAAAATAAACTATACGTTTGTAGCTGTTAACGACTAAACCTTAGCTATTCAATCCGGCCTATTTCTATATAGGTATTCATTGTAAGTCTCCTTACATTATTAAGTGATGTTTTATGGGTATTCCACCGCTAGTTATTACCGTCTATCAAAAAACACTATCAGTGCTATTCACAATAGTAATCGCAATAGTAATCGCAATAGTATTCACACTATTTAAACGCTTGCGCTCTCTACCTAGGCGCATAGGCAAGTATTTAGTGGGTGTTTTTTGTGCGATTCACGCTTTATGGCTTTCACTTGCCTCAAAGCCTATTCGAGTATTACTCGTTATCCTGGTGATTGGTTATATTTCCTATGGTGTCGTAAAGCGTCTAGTTAAACCAAATTTAGTCGAAGAAAGTATTTATCAAGTTCATTACCTTAATGAAGGGTGGACAGATGAAGAGCGTCAAATGTTCTACTACACACCTCAAGGGACCGAGTTGCTTGGTTTAGAGTACGACTGGTTTGTTAATTTAGAATTGCCGTTGTCGCATAATTTGCTGGCGAGTGAAGATACAATGCGAGGTTGGGGGTTTATTGTCGACCCTGCCCAACACGCAAGCGCCTTGAACCTAGGGAATCTCCCTGTTGGCATGAGTCGCCATATTGACCCTGTTAACGGGAAAGAGAAGTTAGATTTAGGTTGTGCCATGTGCCATACCGGTGAGCTGCATTACAAAGGTAATGCTCTTCGCATCGATGGCGGTCAATCGCTACAGAGTATATCGACGGCTAAGCGCGGTGAATTCATCGTAACGCTAGGCGCATCAGTGTTTGAAACGCTATTAAACCCAGCAAAATGGAGTCGTTTTGCTGGGCGGGTTGTTGGGGATGATAATTATGCACGGGAAAAACTAAAGTCCGATCTTTGGGTTTATGCCAACGGCATGAAGCATTTTATGACCGGTGCAGGCGCTTCAAAATATTACCCTGTAGAGGAGGGGCGTGGTCGAACGGATGCCGTTGGTCGAATAGCGAACATTGTTTTTGGTTATGATCTAGACGAACCTGATAATTATCGAGTAGCTGATGCACCTGCGAGTTATCCATACCTTTGGGATATATGGCGTTTTGATTGGGTTCAATATACCGGTTTTACGAATCAGGCTATGGCGCGCAATATTGGCGAAAGTTTAGGCGTGCTGGCGCCGATTAAATTGGTTGATGAGTCAGGAGCTCTAATTCGGGGCGATGATTTTGCGGAAACCTTAATCAGTATTGACGGTATGCATTGTGTTGAAGATATATTGCGGAAATTGAAACCGCCTAAGTGGCCCGAGAATATCTTGGGTGATATTGATATACCTAAGGCGCGTGATGGTAAACAGCTATTTGTTGATAAATGTGTGAGTTGTCATGGGCCGCATGAATCTGAGCCCTATAACTGGCCGGTGGCTAATAGTGGACGTAGCAACCCTGCAAATCAAATCGACGTGAATTGGCAATGGGATATGGCGGGCGATATTATCGAGGATGACGGGAAGTTCTATCGTAAAGATTGGCGTGAATCAATTTGGGCGATGCCTTGGTTAGATGTTTCTGAAATTGGTACGGACGCCACTTTGGCAGAAAACTACGTCGACACTAAATACGACGCAACCAAAATTATTCCGAATTCAAAGCCGGTTAATGCGGGTGACGGATTGCAAGTATTGCTTAATCGCTTGGTGCCTACCCTATATAAACGTTGGCAAGTTGAGCCTAGTGAAACCGCTAATTACGACGGCTTAAATATTCCCTTTAGAATCGTAAACAAAAAGGCTTACAAGGCGCGGCCTTTGCATGGCGTATGGGCGACGCCTCCGTTTTTGCATAATGGCTCTGTGCCAACGATTTACGATCTATTATCAAATGAAAATGAACGACCTGCTCAGTTCTACGTGGGTAATCGTGAATATAACCCGGATCTATTGGGTTATGAAACGTCAAAGAGCGAAGGAAGTTTTTATCATGATGCGTCTATTAAGGGTAATCATAATACAGGGCATTATTTTAGCGATAAGAGCGTGGTAGGCCGAATTGGTAAGCGCTTGAGCGAATATGAAAAGTTTTCACTCATCGAGTATATCAAGGTTATGGGTAACCCAGAGTTCACCAAAAGCTTAGACGGTGATCCATTGAATTGGGATCAATATAGTACCGCCCCCGAAGACTCTACGGCTCAAGAAGCGTGTATTAATGTTCATTCGCAATCTTCAACTATCGCAGAGAAGGAATCATAGTGAACATCATTTGTATGTCATGCTTGAGAACAAATTACGTGATTCTGACAGTTTCTATAGTTTTGTTTGGATTGTTACTAAGCCTAGAGTCTCAATCTGACGATTCTCCTCACCCGCAGTCATTGAGTCCTCTCGAAACATTTGGTATGGATTTAAGCGTGCAAGAAATTTCCGCTATATCATCATCAATTAATTCCGCTCGACAGGTTTCCAAAATATCACAAACTAAAAATAGCGGACTTTATCGTCGAGATGCCCACGCAAAAGCAACAGGGTGTGTTCGAGCCAAATTTATAATAAATGGCGACATACCCGATCGCTTTCAGCATAGTGTTTTTTCTTCGCCTACTCGTGAGTACCAAGCTTGGGTCCGCTTCTCTAATGGCGACATGTTAGTACAGGCCGATGACAAGCCGGATGCGCGAGGAATGGCAATTAAGGTTATGGGCGTAGAGGGTGACAAGATAGCGCCGGAACTCAAAGGTGCGGCCACCCAAGATTTTGTGATGACAAATACGCCGGCATTTTTCAATCGTAACATTATGGATTATGCAGATGATCTTAAATATCTGGCAAAGCTTCAACGTACCCGTTGGTTTATTAGCTTGTGGCCTCCTAGAATTCACCCAAAACAATTTTTACGTGCCGTGCAAACGGTATCTGCAAAAATAACAACGCCACTGGCTCCACAATATTTTTCTATGCTTCCGTATCAACTTGCACATATTGAGTTGAAGTTTTCGGTAAAGCCTTGCGGAATAGTAAATGGAGGAGCAGCTGATACTAAAAGTGCAAACTATTTAAGCCAAAATTTACAACAACAGTTACGCGATGATTCGGCGTGTTTTGATTTTATGTTACAAGAGCGCAAAGCCGGTGCTGATATGCCCTTAGACGACGCTACGGCAATTTGGTCTGAAGATACGTCACCGTTTATTCCCGTAGCGCGGGTTCATATACCCGTACAGGATTTCCTTTCTGAAGAGCAATCAAGTTTTTGTGAAAACCTGTCGATGAATCCGTGGCATGGTGTGGGGGAATGGCAGCCCATGGGAAGTTTAAATAAGGCGCGTAGAGTCGTATATGCTGCAGTCTCTAAGTATCGCCATAGTAAAAACTCACAGACACAATTTCAACCGGTCAATTGGTGCTTAAATGAATCTGGCATATGCGACGACGAACCCAACCAGCCCCTGTCGAGTATAAGTCGCCCCAAGCCGTGTTTTGATGCGAACTATAAGCCTGTTGACGGGCAGGGTAAAACTGGCCAAGCCTGTGACGCGAGTTGGTAGTCTTATTCGGCTTCAGCTATTCGGCTTCAATAACGCGGTTTCGGCCTTCTGATTTTGCGACAAATAAGGCCTTGTCGGCTCGGTTTAGCAGTGTTTCGAGTGTTTCATTATGATTGAAATGTGAAACGCCGATGCTGGTTGTGAATTGTAGTTGACCTTTCTCACTATCGACTACGATATCACTAACAGCTTTGCGTAGACGTTCTGCGGCTTGCAGTGAATGTGTGGGACTTTCGCAAAGTAATAAGGCGAATTCTTCGCCACCTAAGCGACTAAATAAATCATCAATGCGAACGTGTTTTTGAATCGCACGTGAGAACGCACGCAATGCTTCGTCACCTATGGCGTGACCATAGGCATCGTTAATGTTTTTGAACTTATCAATATCAAACATCAAGACACTGTATTCTCGATCACGTTTTGCGGCTTTATCTAACATCGTTATACCGTAGCGATAGAAGTGACGGCGATTGAATATTCCTGTTAATGAATCTGTTTGAGCCTCTTTTTCCGCTTTGGATTTTTCCGCTTCTAAGTTTTGAGTCCGCTCTTTAACAATGACTTCTAATTCTTCTTTTGATTGTTCGAGTTGCCGTGTATGCGCCTGCACAGCATTTACTTTCTCTTTTCGCAGTCGACGGAAGTACATTCCCATTGCGACAAGAATTACAGTCATTTCGGTAAAGGAGGCAAGAGGCGGCCAATAATAATTGTAGATATTATGTTCGACAAAGCCCAAGTCCCGAAGTGCGTTGACAAAAAGTCCGACAACTAAGAATGTCCAAGCGAAGGAAAATATAATCCCTTCCCGAGACCCTTGGTACCAACGAATAATGCCGGCAATCGATAATGTTGGATAGAGCAATAAGGCCAGTGTAATAGAGATTACGGCAAAACTTGTCAATTTAAATAAAGCACTAAAAAATAGAAATACCGCATTTGCCATCATAAAGAGCAAAACGTAATCGAGCCGTCTAAGGTGGGTTCGCGTTTCCAAGAAAACACGTGAAAACAATAGACCAAAAAATATGGTTACAGAGCCACTTAAAGACATGTAGCTCCAGTGAAAGTTCTCTGTAATTAGAAACTGATGCGTATAACCTAGGATAGTTGCCCAAGCCCATATTTTAGAGAGCGCATAGAATGAATAGATAACAAAGGCTTTTTCTCTGCTAGCAATGCCCCCCACAAGCGAAAATATCGACATTAGAAAGAACCCCCCAAAGAAAAACGAAATAATGCCAATTTCGGTTAACTGCATGCGCCGAAGCTGTTTAGGGGACCAGATTCTTAGATTCGGAAACACAAAGCCGGTTTTGTCGGAGCGAAATTCAACAATAAAATCACTGGTAGCGCCGGACTTTATCGTTGCAGGGAAAATAAACCGATTGTGAGGAATTATGCGATGTGAGAATTTTTGACTCAGTGAAAGGGTCGATATATGGCTGTATGTATATTTTTGACTGTCCGATTTCTGGTATGCATTGAGAGTAATCAACTGGTGATCAACGTATTCAAGGTGAACGGTTAATGATCGGTTCGAGCTGTTGTGAATTTTAAAGTGCGACCAAGTTGAGCCCGTTTTTAAGCCTGTAGACTTAGAGTTTTTTTGAAGAATAAATGCGCCATCCTCAAGTTGCGTTAAAACTTGCGTTATTGAGTTGCTAGAATCCATGTCATGCCAGATTTCATATCTACCCGACATGCTTATACCATTTTCGGAGCCATCGATTATAGTCGGTGGTAAGGCTTTATCGTGAATGGCTATGTCGTTAGACTCTGTGGCAATGCTATTACTACCACTGAGCAACACAGTGACGAGTAATATAGCTTTGCTGAACTGTGTTAAAAAATTCATAGAGTCGGCCTTGCCTTCCAGGGTTGGTTGATATCGACACTTCCTGTTCGAATTTTGTACGCATCTGGAGGCTTTACATTGGCTTTCAGACGTTCAGTAGTATGGGAGTTTAGTATAGGAATAGCTGTAGGGGCTAGTACTCTTATGAGTATACGCTGCGACGACAGGTTATTATGATGTTCTTAGTCAAAGTGTTATACGGCATAACACTTTCTTACTTAACAGTTTACGGCTTAATAGCTTACAGGAGGACGATGTGCATAAGCATTTGTTTCTAGGCCTTTTTTATTTGAGTATGAGCCTGGGTTTATGCGGCTGTAGTGAAAAACCGATTGAATATGAGGAGCCCATTGATTTCTCTTCCGTCGATTGGTTTGCTTTGCGTGCTCATGCGGCATATAAAACTGAAGCCGAAATTCGACAACTGTTACCGAATACTGTTCGAGTGGCTACTCTAGAAAATTCTGACGTACAGTATTTTTTAGAGCGAAATAACGAGTCGACTCAGCAAATTATCTCAATTCGCGGCACCGACAATCTCGCGAATATCAAACAAGATGCCGATTATATACCCTCAAAAAATACCAAGTTAGGAATATACGTACATAAAGGCTTTGATCGAGATACAAGTGCGTTGTACAAAGATTTATTACCTCACCTCGATAAATCACAATCAGTCGTATTAACAGGGCATTCATTGGGTGCGGCGATATCGACTTTACTAATGATTTATTTGCATGAAGACGGCTTTAAAATTGCACCGTCAGTGAATTTTGGACAGCCTAAGTTTACGAGTCTAGGAGGTGCAAAAAAGTACGATTTTTTACCGCTTATTCGTGTAAAAAACCAAAATGATATCGTCCCTAACCTTCCACCTGTTAGCGTATTTGATTCGCTTCATGGTCATTACGCCCATATGGGCCGGGAGCTGATTCTTCTGCCTGGACCGTATTACGTATTTCGAAGCGTATCTCAGTCCGAGCATCACTCAGTAGATTCATTTTGGCGTGACATAGGCGAGGAATCTGTAGAGGACCACCGTATGGTGCATTATGTGGCTAATATTAGCCCTAAGTTGGAGAGTTCTGAGCAAGTGTCCATGAAAACTCTTGAGCGTTACGACACGCATTAGGGTGTGTATTAAGGGGGCGAAGTCTTAGGTTGGATCAAGTTGAACGTTTTGATAGTGCGAGTCTATTTTACGGCGGCGTAAGCGGTGTGTACATGTTAACCAAACTGGGTTGAGAGGCGGGCGTTTGAAGTCGAAAATGCTATTAGGCTTTTTATTGAGCAAAAGAACTATTTTGCTACACCAATGCAGCACCAATGTTATAGCAATGGATTTAAATTCATTCCCTGTAGCGCGAGAGTAAAGGACTGTTTAACTTCGCCAACATCTGCACCACTTCGCGCAAAAACGGCTGAGCCGTGTATTAATAGGCCTAGGAGCAAGCAATGTTGCTTCGTGTTGAATTTTTCACTTAACTCTCCACAACCCTTCCTCTGTTCAAAAAAATCAATAAGTCGAGTTTCTGTGATCTCTTGAAGGGATTCAATTTTTTTTATTGTTGTATCAGATAAACAGTCGCCAACACGCTCGGATGCACATAGGGATACAAAGCACCCTTTGGGTAAGTCGCAGTTAAACTGCATATCGGCTATAGATGTCAAAAAGTTACTTAGACACTCTCTAACGCTCAGACTCAATGAATTCAATTGGTTTAGATGCGTCTGTCCGTAGTGATCGAAATAAAAATCTATGGCCTGGGCGTGAAGCGCTTCTTTGTTCCCAAAAGTGGAATATAGGCTGGGTTTATTAATTCCCATCTGAGCGCATAGCTCACTTAACGCCGTGCCTGAGTATCCTTTTTCCCAGAATACTAGCATTGCCGTTCTTAGAGCTTGTTTTTTATCGAATTCTCGCTTTCTACCAGCAGGCATTAGTCATCTCGTAAAATTTAATTGACTTAACTATACCGATTGGTACATTATATTCAATATACCGATCGGTATACAATTAGAGTTTAATTATCGTATAGATAGAAAACAACAATAGGAGTATTACAATAACTATGAATATCCAAGGGAAAATAGCATTAGTTACAGGGGCGAATAGAGGTATTGGTAAAGCTGTAGTTGAAGGTTTTATTGCTCAGGGTGCAGCCAAAGTTTATTTGGCAGTGCGAAATAGGTCGACAGTAGCTGAGTTACTTGAGCGTTATGGTGACAAGCTTGTTGCGCTTGATTTGGATCTTACAAAACCCGCGAGCATTGATGCGTTGGCACGCTCAGCAAGTGATGTAGACATTGTTGTAAATAATGCGGGTCTATTGAAGCAAGGTGATTTGTTCGCTGATGATATTGAACAATCTTTTCGGGAGGAGCTGGAAGTTAATACCTTTGGTTTACTTCGTATGGCAAAAGCATTTGAACCTATATTACTCGCTAAAAAAGAGGCCGCATTTGTACAGCTTAATTCAGTCGGTTCAATCGCTAACTTTGACGGTTTGAGTTCATATTGTGCCTCCAAGGCGGCTTGCTACACCTTTACTCAAGCACTTAGAACACGCTGGAAAGAGTCGGCTATTCGTGTTGTAAGTATTCTACCTGGGCCGATAGCGACTGACATGGCACGACAAGTAGATATGTATGACGATGGGGCCTCGCCAATGGAGGTCGCGGACGCTATTGTGAATGCGATAAAAGACGGGGAGTTTCATGTTTACCCTGATGCTGTGGCGAAGTCTTTCGGTGAGGCTTATTCAGGTTATGCTCAATCTATTGTTGAAGCTGCGTGAGTGTATTTATGACTTTGTGGATTGATTGACTAAAAATTAGTAAAACGGATGCGGGCGAATGTGACGTGTAATATAGTCTTTGTATAATCGATAGTTTCTTCGCTCACATCTCGATATCCTATTAGGTCATAATTTCAAATTAAAGCCCATTCCTATAGTGAAATAGGCTTGGGGTTCAACCTTTGATTACTGAAGTGAATGTGCTGAACTTTACTCATACATTTTCGGTATATATCAACGTTTAGCTTAGAAAGGAGTTAATCTAATTGAAACGGAGCAACTTACGTGAAAGTTTTAGTGTAGAAATGTTAGGCTATGCCAATTGAGGCTTATCTAAATGAAAGGCTAAAGAACTATCCGTAATGTGGAGTTATCATGAAAAGTGTATTCAATGTATTGGGTTTAGGATTTGTATTTCTATTGGTGGTCTTCTCTTTCGGTCGAGCAACAGCATCTGAATTGAGTGTTGGTGATATAGCCCCAAATTTTAGCTTGGCCTCTACTTTTGGTGAAAAGTTTACGCTTTCAGATTTTCGGGGGAAGCAGGGTGTCGTTATTGCGTGGTTTCCAAAGGCTTATACTCGCGGTTGCACAATTGAATGTAAATCGTTGGCCGAAAATGGTCATTTACTGAAAAAACATAATGTTCAATACGTCATGGCGAGTGTCGATCCTATTGAAGATAATATTGGGTTTGCAGAGGCTCAAAAAGCTGATTTTCCGTTGTTGAGTGACCCGAGCAAAGAGGTAGCTAGATCTTATGGGGTTCTCAACCTTTTGGGCTTCGCAAATCGTGTGACATTTTATATTGGTGTAGACGGTAAAATTTTAAAGATTGATTCCAAAATACACCCAAAAACATCAGCCGAAGACATCGCCGAAGCTTTAAATAGTTTTAACTTATAAGATTTTAAATAGTTTTCACTTATAATAGTCTAAATAGATGGGTTTATACATTGTATCTTCGGTTAATCTATAGGTAGAAAAACCTCAAATTTGCTGCCCTTGCCTAGCTCACTTTTGCAGCGTACAAACCCATTGTGTAATCGACAAAGCTCATCAACGATAGCAAGCCCTAGGCCGGTGCCATAACCTGGGATATATTTGGTTTCGATGTCACTCTGCTCAAATCGTGTAAAGAGTTTTTTTGATCAGCAGTACTAATACCTTTACCCGTATCGATTACTGCAATAGTTCCATACCGGTCTCCGTCAATTCGTACGAGACCTACAGTAATTAGAATATGCCCGGTTGCTGTGTATTTAATTGCATTGGATATCAGATTTCTCACGATTTGAGTTAATCGTAGCGGATCAGCCATAAGGTTTTGCATCGGATAATCGTTCGGCGCAGTTAATTCTAAGCCTTTACTTCGAGCTTGTTCAGCGCTGTCCTCTAAGCTGTTGTCGATTATTTCTTTAAGAAAAATGTTTTCAATGTTAATTTCCATTTTCCCTGCTTCCATTTTTGATAAATCTAGCAGATCATTTATCAAGGTGTTAAGTTGCATGCCGTTACGGTGAATGATATTTAGGCAGTGTAGTGTTTGTTCGTCAAAGTTACATGAAGATCTCGTTAATAATCGATCCGAAAAACCAATGACCGAATTTAATGGTGTTCTAAGCTCATGTGAAATGGTCGTAAAAAACTCGATTTTTCCTTCGTGAGCGAGTCGTAAGTCTCGTGTTTTGTGCATTACTTCTGAATGAAGTGTTCGGTTTACTATTCCGAGTAAAACTATACGGTAGATGAGAAACACTAGCGCTATGGTAATAGCAAGATATAAAACTTTCGCACTAAAGCTCCACCATAAAGGTTGAGATATGTGTATGTCGAGTTCGGCGATATTATTGGACCATGTCAGCTCTTTATTCTTGGCTTTCAGTTTGAAATTATAACGGCCAGGTGGAACGTTGATATAGTTGGCGGTTCCTTCGCCGTATACTTCTATCCAATCACGATCGTATCCTTCTAACATGTAAGAAAATGTGGTTTCGTTTGCGTAGCTAAAGTTCAAGTTTGCGTAATCTAGACTAAACAACTTAGCGTCGCTATCGAGTATTAGTTCGTTTTTGGCGTGTTTATTTGTAGTCGGGGTTACTATTTCGCCTAAAACATTGATGCGTGTTATTGCAGGCTTTGGTTTCCCATATCGTGTGTTTAAAAAATTAGGGTTGAATCGGTAAAGACCGTTAGAGGATCCAAAAAATAATACGCCATCAGGAGTGGCGATACTTGCATTACGGTTACTAACGTTTCCGGAAAGACCGTCACTCTCTTTAAAAATGGCGAGAATCTGTTTTGTTTTGTCGTCAATTTTTATTAGCCCTGCAAGGCTTGTTGCCCATAAGTATCCGTTTTTATCAAACTCTAATGAAGAAATAGTATTGCTAGGGAGCCCGGATTTTTTATTTATTATAGATAACTTTTTGTTTTTCGACCACGTGAATATCCCAGAGCTTTGTGTGCTCATCCATAGCTCACCGGTTGCGCTAAATTGTAAGGATTTAATTCGACTCAAATTTAGTTTGTCGTAAGGTAAATCTTTAACTCTAACGGTTTCCCCTGTTTTGGGGTTGAACTTATTTAAACCTTGTTGCGTTCCGATCCATAAAAAACCGTCATCATCTTCTATAATGTCGAATATATAATTGGAGCTCAGTGTTTTTTCGTTTCCTTCTTGATGCTTATAAACGATAAAGGTATCAGTTTCGGCATCATATTTTTGCAGGCCTTCGGTTTCTGTTCCCAGCCAAAGCGTATCGCTACTATCAAAGAACATTTTCCATATATTTCGGCCTGTGGTTTGGTGTGTGCTTGTACCGTAGCCGTATGAATCAATCTTTTTGTCTATGATATTCATACGCGCTAATCCACCTGACCAGGTGCCGATCCATAAGTCGCCGTTAGGACTTTCCGCGAGCGCCGTAACAGCTGATGCAGGTAAACTGTTGGGGTCATTGAGGGTGTATGGGATATGTTCTATTTTTCGACTGTTTGGCTCTATAGTATTTAGGCCGTTTTCGGTCCCCACCCAAATAGTGCCATTATTGCTCCGGTGTAATGAAAGAATGGCGCTATGACTTAAGCTGTTTTTATCGAGCGGGTGATGGCGCCAAGTTTCGAACTGCTCTCTTTGGCTGTTGTAACGATTTAAGCCACCAGGAAAACTAAGAAACCAAAGGTTTGATGTTTTATCTTCTATGATTTCTCGCACGGAGTCCGAAAGTAATGATTTGTTATCAAGTGTATCGTGTTTATGTTGGATAAATATGTCGCTTTCATCGTCGTAAATATATACGCCGCCTTTATCGACGGAGACCCATAAGCGGCCGTGGCTATCGGTGAAAAGGTCATCAATAATTCCACCGCTTAGTTCCCCCGGTTTTGTGCTTGGTGGGTAGTTCTGGAAGGTTTTACCATCTTTATTTAATCGGCTCAGGCCTTCTCCCCAGGTGCCTACCCAAATGTTGCCTTGAATATCTTCCGCAAAGTTACGTACATGGTTTTGAAGTAGGCTATCGTTTTGTGATGGATTATTGTGATAATGCGTTATCGTTTTATTGCTAGGTCGGTATCGACTAATACCCGTATCTTGATAAGCAATCCATAAGTCGCCGCGACTGTCCTCGAAAAGTGTACGGACTTTATTGGAGCTGAGGGTGGCAACATTTGAATTAGTGGACCAGTGATCTATCTGTGTGCGATCAACCGATATAATAGAGATTCCGTTAAACGTTGTTGCGTAGATTCGTTTATCGCTGGCTTCTATTGCATCGGTTACATAATTACTCGAGATGCTGTTAGTGTTATTCTTGTCATGTAAAAATTGCTTGATCTCTTTACTGCCAGGGTCTATGCGGTTCAAACCGTATGAGGTCGCTACCCAGATGTAGCCCAAGTGATCTTCATATAGTGACCAACAAAATTCGCTGGTAAGTCCGTCTTTGCCGGCACCAAAAGACTCAATGTTTCGTCCATCAAAACGAAGTAATCCTGTCTCTGATGCCAGCCAAAGGTATCCGTTTTTGTCTTGAATAAGGTCGTGAAGTGAGTCAAAAGGTTCGCCTTCATGGCTCTGAGTGAAGCGTTCGAATTCCAACACTCTTTGTTGCCCGTGAAGGGGGCCGTTAAACAAGCCCGCGCTTAAGATGCATAAGGCGGTTAAAAACCACCATGAGCCGTCAAAAAGTTTAAAGGAGGGCATCCGCAAAGAACCATTTGTCCTAGTTTACAAGCAATACGACTAAGTATAGTTGGAAGTGGCTGCATTTCTAGGTGGCGCTCAAGAATGAGTAAGTTCAGTTTGTTGAGGTCTTTGTCTCTGGTCATTACTGTTGTTGTACGTTGAAACGTCGTGCATAATTTACGGCGGAAGGTGCTCAAACATAGGCCATTAACCGATTGCTGCGGTAAATGGCCTTTAGTTTATATCGCGTGTTTCATTAGTGAGTAATTTTCAGTGTGTTTTTATTCGTGTTAAACACTCACTTCATACGATCCAAATTTCCGAATATTGATAACTCCAGTATCAAAAATGAGGTATTGCCCTTTAATGCCTTGCAGGATACCGCTAACAAGTGGGGTTTTATCAAAGTTATGTGATTTTACTTTGCTGGGAAATTCACTAATAGGGAACTGAATCGTTTGGATGTCGTTGTGAACCCGCTCGATCGCATCGTCCCCATGGGTGGCGGTTATCTCTTTGAGTTCCGCTTCAATCAGTGGGATTAGTTGCTCTGCTTTCTCGGTTAAATCGACGTTATCGGCATTGCCTTTAAGCATTGCTTGCCAGTGGGTTTTATCGGCGACGAGCTTGGCTAATGCAACTTCAACTAAGCCCGATACAAGCCGCGATTTAACTTCGAATATAATTAAGCCTTGGGTTGCCCCTTGATCAATCCAACGTGTAGGAATTTGAGTGTGACGGGTTATGCCAACTTTTACGCCTGAGGTATTTGATAGGTATACATAGTGGGGGATAAAGCAGTTTTTCTCGCCCCATTCTGGTTCACGACAGGTGCCATGTTGGTAATGGCAGGTTTCGGGTTTCATAATGCACATGTCGCACGAAGCTAGTTTCGTCATGCATACGTAACAGTGGCCCTGTGCGTAACTCTTTTTGGTTTTCTTCTCGCAATTACTGCAAAAAATATTACCGGTATGGGTAAGGCTCAGTGTTTTCCCGATATAACTGTTGAGGTCGAGTTCATTGTCGCCAATAGGAAGGGTGTAATTTACCTTGCCATCTTGGTCAAGGGTGGCGCGCATTTTTTTGAGTGTGCCTTGCATATCGAGTCTTTCGTTTGCTTTGAGGAAGGTAAATTGTACGTGTTAATGTGAGAATTTCGAGGCTTTATATCGCATATATCTTTTCGGTGTGATTGTGCTTGCATGTACCGGTAACTTTAGCATGCTGTCGAGGGGCTGGTCTCTGTCTCTATTTATGTCTGTGCCTGATTAGAGTGTTACAAAAAATCAACGTAAAAGAGGCGTGCCTGTTGCTCTATGAGTAAATTGTCGTTTGTCCAGCGCGGACACTAAGCGAGTATTCGGACAGCTTAACGGACGCTGTCAGCGTGGGTAGTCAATTCTTGCTGCTGAGCTACTACCAATAAAATCAATAACTTACAGTGATTGTTGACGTGTTGGCCCATATATTGATTAGTGTTTTAATTATATTTTCGTTTTGCACGAGTTTAGACTGATGAGTCGTTTCTATAATTTTATGTTTATCGCCTTGATTTTGTTTATCGCCGCACCGGAATTTTTAACAGAATCCTCTGTGCTACGTAAACTATGTTTGCCGTGCCCGCAGTTTATGATGTTAAGTATTCAGCACGGAGCGCGAGAACTTAGCGCTATTTTATTACGGTAAGCAGAGGTGATTGTTGGGGGGAGGGGGTAAAAAAAGCAATATAAAGCCCAGAATGATCGAGCTTTATATTGCAAACGACTAAATCTGGTGATGCCAAGATAGCGGTTTTAATCTCTGGGCAGCTGAGTACTGCTTGTGGATGGGTGCTAACTAGAGGGTTAAAGGCCGCTTCGATTCCGGCGTCATAAGTATTGGCAAAGGCACAGCATTAAAAGCGTAAATGGCTCAAGCCATTTCCACTAGTTACGATTTCTTTCAATTCAGTGTTTGGGCGGACAGTAAGTTGAATCTAATGTTTGTAGCACTGAAGATAACAACAAAGCCAGCGTCTGCATCGGCGGTACTGCACAGCCTAGTGGTAAAGGAAAAATAAAGGCGTAATACGCGATAACCGCGGGTAACGGAGAGGACGACTGCACCAGTCGTACTTGGTTACGATTACGCCGCAGGTAAAGGTGCTACTCTGCTTGTGGCCTTAGGCTCAGCAATTAATGTTATCTATAATGACGGTAAAGGGTACGTCTGAAAAGTAGTCCCGGCTTCCGGAGGCAGCAGTGCTGCGTTATCGTTGGGTACGGTCTATACGTTTGATGCTCTATTGGCTAAGTAGGGTGTTGGATGAATACGTGAAGTATTGTTGAAAATAGCGCGAGTCATGCAAAAAGAAACAGAATCTGGTTCGGCGCGACATACACCTTTATGTAAGGTATTTGGAGGCCTTAAATGATTGAAAAACAATGTTACGGCAAGACGATGTTGCGGAAAAACAATGTTACGGCAAGACAATGTTACGGCAAGACAATAAAGGTATTCATTTTGACCGCCACGCATCTTCGCTCGAATTTATTTTGTGTCACATGCCGAGCATCCAAATTTTTGTCTAAGGCCAATGTGATTGCACATAATATCGGCTCAAACAGTTAACGCTAACATAGCCTTGTATATAAAGTGTTAATGCTCGCCTTGGTTCGCTATGATGTCCGCTAATATACTGCGCGCCCCCGGATCAGCTGTTTAAGCGTCCGCGCCTTAATTCCATGAGAAGTTACCCTATGCTAAACCCCGAAAAACCCAGTGCTCCGCGTGCGCTGATCGTCGCCGTGCAATTGGATAGTGTCAGTGATGTTGAATTTGAGTCATCGTTGGCCGAGTTGGGTGACCTGGCAAAGACCTTAGGGTTGGATGTAGTCGGTAAGTTTACCCAGAAGCGTTCGGCTTTTGACTCGACAGCGTATATGGGCGTAGGTAAGCGTGAGGAAATGCGGCAATTCATAGAGTGCCAAGAGGTCGGTTTAGACTCGTTGTCGCAGGATAATCCGTTGGAGGCGAGTAATCCAGTTGAGTTTATTCTGGTGGACCATGAAATCTCCCCTTCCCAAGCACTTAATTTGGAAAATGAAGTCGGTTGTGAGGTGATGGACCGGACGGTAGTCATTCTCGAAATTTTTCATCGTAACGCCAGTTCACATGCGGCTCGAGTACAAGTTGAGATTGCGCGTCTAACCTATATGGCGCCGCGTCTGCGCGAGGCCGCCAAACGGGCCGGACCGACAGGGCGTCAGCGCAGTGGCACCGGTGGGCGTGGCACAGGGCAGTCACGGGCCCAGATGGATAGTCGAAAAGTTCGCGATCGTATTGCCGAGCTGCAAAAGGAAATTGATGCGATGGAGGCGGGTCGCGATACCCAGCGATCACGACGTCAGGGTCAGTCAGGGTTAGCTCAAGTTGCACTGGTCGGTTATACCAATGCGGGCAAATCCACATTGATGCGTGCCTTGACGGGCAAAGACGTGCTAGTGGCCAATAAACTGTTTGCCACCTTGGACACCAAGGTGCGTACCTTGTACCCGGTAAGTGTGCCGAAGGTATTAGTCAGTGACACGGTCGGTTTTATTAAAAATTTACCCCATGGGCTGGTTGCTTCCTTCAAATCCACGTTGGATGAAGCCCTTAGTGCATCGTTGTTGTTGCACGTTATTGACGCCGGCGACCCTGGGTTTGAGGCGCAGCTTAAAGTGACCGATAAAGTATTGGCCGAGATTGGTGCTGATAGTGTGCCGCGCATTCGGGTATTTAATAAAATTGATTATCTGGGGGACATGGCTGCACAAGCCGAGCGCACCGCCGAGCTGCAAACGAAATATCCCGGCTGTATTGTTCTTAGTGCGCGTTGCAAAGACGATATTACAGGGCTGCATCAAGCGATTGTGGAGGTATTCCAAAAGGAACTGGTTGAATCTGAGATATTTTTACCTTGGTCAGCACAGGGATTACGCGGTGAGATCTTTGCCTCCAGCGAAGTGCTTGAAGAGCGCGCTGATGCTGCGGGTGCATTTTTTCGCTTCCGCGCGGCACCGGATGTGGTCGCGAGGTTGCGTGAGCTTTCAGGCGATACGGATTGAGTCCAGATAACCGGGCCCTATTAGTGAAGGGCTCTTTTTATTCGAAGTTGATACTGAACACAATATTATGATCGCGCGCTACTAATATGCTCCCAATAGAGTGTTCTACTTTTAGAATGTTCTACTTTTAGGATGCTCTACTTTTAGGGTACTTCACTATTTTGATGGACCATTGTTAAGATGGACCACTGCTAGGATGTTCCACTATTAAAAACTGATCCACCGTCACATTTTCCATCTCGCTTATTTCACCACCGAGACCAGGCCATTCAATGCGAAGGCTGTCAATGATCTCGGCTGTACCCACACCAAAATGTGCTTCAACGGGATTTTGAGAAAGGTAATTATTGCCCAGTTGCAGCTCAATCATTTGAGTCGTGCCTGCAACCGTAACAAAGATACGAGCCCCGACACCTTGCGGATTGCCTGTGAGGCCGCTTAAGCGCAAGTTTATAAAGTGGTTGTCGGTGCTAAAAGTGTTATTCCGCAGCAGTGTCGGTGCAGCGCCGTTGTTGGCAATGATCATATCCAGGTCGCCATCGCGATCATAATCAAAACACGCCAATCCGCGTCCCATTTGTGTATGCGTTGCGCCAAGCTCTTCGCTGCGCTCGGTATAAGTGTTGTCGCCGTTATTTATGTAAAGGCGGGCGGGCTTGTCTCTGAAGCTTGCATAAACCGCACTGTCTGAAGCTTCTTGGGTCATGCCGTCGTAGCCGTTAACGACGAACAGGTCGAGATAGCCATCATTGTCGAAATCGGCAAAGCAGCTGCCCCAAGCCCAATAGCCGTGACGTACTCCAGCCTCGTCAGTGGTATCTGTGAAGTTGCCAAAGCCGTCATTGCTATACAGTCGATTGCCATTAAGTGGTGCATCAGCAAGGCTTTCGGAAAAATCCCCGCTATTCGAGGAAACAAACCAGTCAAGGTCGCCGTCGTTGTCGTAATCTGCAACGGTTGCTCCCATTCCAGCACGATCGCTGATTACGTCGGTGGTCATATCGATAAACCCGGTCCCGCCATTGTTAATTAGCACTTGGCTGGAGTTGAAGTCACCGGCGAGTAGCATGTCGGGGTATTTGTCATTGTTGATGTCGGCAAATATGGGCGTAAAGGAGTACTCCATTTCAGCGTCTGGATCTTCGACATTAAAGCCTCCGTCTGTAACGGGGAGTACCTCAACCGTATTACTGCGGTCCACAAACCCTTCATCGCCTTGATTTTGCCATAAAAATTCTAGGGGGTTTGCTGCTCTGTCGGTATGCCAGTGGGCAAAAAATAGATCGAGGTCACCGTCGAGATCATAGTCGCCTGCAGCTACTGAAAATGCCGGTTTTGTAAGGCTAATGCCAGTTTCCTCGGTGATGTCATTAAAGGTCCCATCACCGTTATTGCCGAAGACCTGCAGCAAAGAGGAGCCCTCTTGCACACTGATGAGGTCTGGTAGTCCGTCCCGGTTGATATCCATGAATACCGCTCCGCGATCAACTGATGTAGCGGAAAGATCGGCCTCCACGCTTACATTGAGAAAAAAGTTGCCTTCGGTCTGTTGATAAAGATTCCCGCGGCCACTTCGTCCGTACGTGACATAGAGGTCGAGCATGCCATCGCTGTTGTAATCTGCTACAGCAATGCCCCCCGATATGCGTGATGTGGAGCTATCTGAGTTGAAGGAGAGGGGCGTGTAACACAAGCCCGCAATGCGGCTAGCGTCCGTAAATGCTTTGTTTTGGTCTATTTCATCGTTAATACAGTTAAGACTAATGTCTGGGGGAGGCAGAGTTGTATCTGGACTTGGCGCAGGTGCAGGAAAATTAATATCGGAGGTTGGCGCGGTGCTGGAGGAGCCACTCCCACCGCAGGATGTCAGTCCAAAAGAAAAAAGAATGGTAAGGACGGATATGGTGCGTGTAGGTGCTTTAGTTATGTACATAGAGGGTGCTCGTGTTTCTTTCTATAGATAGCTAGGAGAAGTCAGTGAAGTCAGAAGGACACGCGCCGCCTAAAAAACAAACAATAACATGAAAGCCGCTCTGTTCCAACGCTGGGCTGGGCGTTAGATTGCGTTAAGAGAGCGTGCTCTGCTTAAAAACTGAAAATGTTAATAGTGTTGTCGTGACTCTATTTTTGTTTTGGTAATGTTAAATGAAATTTCAGATGTTATGCCTATGAATGGAAAAATATATCGAATTTCAGAAGCAAAGGATTCTGGAGGCTTAATCTATATTAGATAATTTTATTTTATACGGTGAAAAGTGTAGGCGTATTGTTATTTTTATGTTGACGTTTCAATGTTTTCCCCCGTCTGAGTCTTGGGTGGTTCGGGAAATTCTTCCTTCAGATGCTCAGGCGGATTAAGTTTCCTATCCTTCTAAATCTATTAAAGTGAAATAGCTAGATTAAGGCGCTAGACTAATTGTTGTATATGATGTCACCTGCGAGAAGTTAACACTATTTTACTCGTGCTGATCGAAATATAAATCCTCATTGTTTTTTTTAACCATTTTTGCAGTGCTGTCCGTCGGTTTATGAATTTTTTTGAGCGAAGCCGTGCCGCGTAAAAAGTAAAATCTTGTATTATTTTTTATAGTTACTCTACGTGGCTATTTTTAGCTGTCTATTTTCATATGATTATTGCTAGATAATACCGCTGGACAGGTCTTTAAGAATAGGAGCCTGATTGAATTTACATTGCTAGAAATGTAGTAGCGCATTGTATCGACAAGGCAGGTTAGTGAACTCCATCTATACATAGACCCGAACTGCTCTTCGTGTCAATGAGGTGAAGACGATGTGAGGGCGATGTAAAGAAAGTTATACCGCATAACTAGGCCTTAAAATGGTTCGTCATGATAGCGAGCAAAAATCGGGCTCTACAACCGGAGTTTTTCAAGGTAGTTGTCGTCAATATATTTAAGTACCTGTCTTTTTTATCTCTGGGTTGAGTTCGACTTCTTCTATCATTCCCCAATTTCTAATTGAACGTG
>JBLIMQ010000011.1:0-59959 GCA_047638775.1 Flavobacteriales bacterium | reverse complement strand
GACGTCTTTGGCCAGTTCTTCGGCCATGGCTTGCAGCTTTTTGTGATCCATTGTTTTACTCATTATATTACCTTTGGTTCAGGTTATAGATAATGAGCAGTTACACAATTAGTTTTACACCCTCGATAAAAAACTTAACTCGGTTTTCTCTAATTTGTGTATAGCAAGGAGCTCTCCTAAATTTGCTATCAAATTGATACTTAATAGGTTTACAGAATTTGCTTCTGGATTAAGCACTAAAGTATTATTACCCTCTACATCCTCTACATCCTCTACATCCTCTACATCCTCTATTTTGCTAATAGCGCCGAAATAGCTATTCCACAATCCTAAGCTAACGCCACGCGACGCTTGAATATCTAATCCCATTTTCAACATCACGGCAGGCGCGGCCATAATATCTTTTTCGCCGTTATCGCTATCATTTTTTTGATAGCTCAGTGACGCTTGAAACTGTGTTCGACGATTGAGTTCGTAACGGGTTTCCAGCTCCAAACCCATAGAAAGAATTTCATCGTCTTCGTTAACAAAGGTATTCGTACCCTCAATTATGGCGCGCGCTATACTGTCTTTTGAGGCACTACTATAAAGCGTGGCTACCCACTGCTGACGAGTTTTCGTGTAATTAAGCTGAGCTTCAAACGTAGCAATTCTCTCCGGTTTTAAGGCTGTATCACCATTTAAGAATGGCGAATCAAAATAGAGCTCTGAACCGTATGGCGAACGAAAAGCCTCACTGTAAAGTAACTTTCCGCCCCAACTATCCGAAAACTGGCTTAAAAGCTCTAACCTAGGAGACAGCTCGCTATTTACAGTACTTGTATCATTCCATTGGGAACCCACAACTACTTGAGAGGTTTTATTGATGGGGATTTTTGCTTGCATATAGACGGCCTGTCGTTCTGTATCGTACTGGCCTCCACGCTGACCCAAATCGCCCTCGAGCAGATCAACAACTAAGCCGCCAACAATATCGATATTATTCCCAAGTTGCCCCACGACGGTAAGTTCATAAAGTTTGCCGCGTGCATCAAATGTCGAAGGACTTACGTTCTCACTCGCAAGAACGTCTCGAGTGATCTCGTTATACCCATAACTCGCGCTAAGCGTCCAATTTTTTCCTAATGAGTGACTGTAAGCCAAGTCATAATAATTGCGTCGTACATTAAAAACAGTTTGATTTGGCCACAAGAATGCCCCAGAAACTATTGGCGTGGTCACATCACTAAATATGCCATTAGCACGAAAACCTGCATACGATAGATCGACATAACTGATATGCCCGTCTAGACTTTGGCGCTGAGTACCGAAGATGCCAGCTTCATCGAACGCAGCAATATGTTCACCATCGTCATTAATTTCCCGATGGCTAATTAAGAACCTTCCCTTTTCACCAAAAGCTTGAGAGACAAGTCCCTCTATGTTTCGAAGACCTCGGTTACCCGCCTCTATAGCCAATTTATGTTCGGTGTTTTCATAAGTAATAATATTAACCGTGGCATTAAAGGCATTCGATCCATACAAAACAGATCCAGGTCCACGCACAAATTCAATCCGTTTAATCAACTCTATTGGCAGTAACAAATTCAAATCCGAATGACCCCCCCCATTTTGTGATTCCCGTATTGGACGGCCATTCACAAGGTACAAGACATGATTATTTATATGCTGAGTGGCGCCGGCTCTTACGCTAATTCCCGTACCGGTAAAATTTGACGAATTAAATAGATAGGTACTGGGCGCACGCTGCAGCACCTCTTTTAAGTTACGAGCTCCAAAGGTTTTTATGTCACGCGCAGTCAAAATACTAATAACGCCAGGGGCGTTAACGGAGTACTCTGGACGTTTGGAAGTCGTAATTGTTTGAACACCTAAGAGCTGTTCAAGGCTCATAGATGACAGATCTACAGCCCCATATAAAGCCACGGAATAACAGACAAAACTAAAAAATACAAATACTCGCAGAAATGAAGAAAATAAATATGCCATGAGATAAAGTATAGCGCTTAACACCGTCTTCAATATGCCATTTCGAACTAAAACATGGCACCTTTCAGTTCAATTTATTCACACAGAACACCTGTAAACAGTTAAGTCTTATAGTTATTCGAAATTATTTCACCCAAGGCTTCACGCAGGTCGGTTGTCGGTTGTCGGTTGTTGCCATCAATACGTAACTCGCTTGCTCTGCAGCTATACTGGCTGTAAAGGCTGTAAAGGCTGTAAAGACAATTTCGATTACTTTTTCTCTAATGTCTTCACTTTACAGCTGGAACAATTAAGTGATTACCATGCGTAACACACTCGATGATTTATCTAATGGCGTTAAGGGTTTGCAGCCAAAGGCAAAACCTCTATCTCTTCGATTCGCTCCATCCGCAGGGTTACACGTCGATTACGTGCGCGCCCTTTTGCATTTCTATTGGAGGCTGTAGGATAACGCTCCCCATGCCAGCGTAAGGTAATCCAATCTTCAGGTATTCCACGGCGTTGTAAATATTGCGTTACCATTTCTGCTCGAACCTTAGAAAGCTCGAGGTTTTCGTCCCTATCGCCTTCACTATCGGTATGCCCATCAATAAAAAAGGCCCTGATTTTTTCATCATGTTTTACCAGCTTTAATACCTTATCCAACTTAGACGTGAGTGCACGCGGCAGTTCGTCCACCTCGCCTGCAGGAAATTGAAGTGCCGTTCGTCGTAATTGATCGAAGTTTGCGGGTAATAGGCTACTTAAACAGACTAAGTAATCATCATAAGCCTCCCGGAAACCTATATTACTAATCGATAATTGTGACGGAGGGTTTTCACCAGATTCATACCAAAGTTCACGACTGATTTCTATTTCATACCCTGCATTTAAGCGTGCTAGCATTTTTTCTGTCATCAACGAACTTAGCCACATGGGCCTTGTACCACGTTTAATCGCGACACGACCCAGTCGCTCTACCTTAGGCTCACTGGCCCAAAGGGGGCTTTTCGCTGTTAGCTCGGCCTCTCCTGCTTGAAATCGTGACGATTTAGCACGTAAATAAAATGCCGAGGCCTCACCTGCGCGCTTACGAAAAACTGCTTCTCCGTAAAAAGGAACCCTATGGCTTAGCTCACAACGGTGTACTGATCGAGCGAGCTGCCATGAAGAGCTATTGATAGAATTCGAGTAATTTGTAGCTGATGTAACGGATGAAAAGCACATTAACTCAAGAATGACGAGACAATATAACAGCGGCCTTAACAGCAGACTTAAACGATTAGAAAGCTTAGATTTATACATTGCTCGATTCAAAACGGGGCTCCACTAATACCACCTTAAATACAATCTTCATACAAACTAAGTAATCGAAGACCTAAGCTCACAACAGATTTACCTATGAACGTTTATGTATCCTCAATAATCTATCGGCACACAAAGAGATAACTTTACCCAATTAAACACTCAATACAGCGTATGCATAAGTGCAAACAAGACCATTAACACCTAACTTCACTCTATAAAACTTAAAAGCCCAATCACTTAATTAAGTGCAAATTAGAGCGAATTTCGGTAGCATGCGCGCATATTTTGAGGACAAACGACCTATGAAGATTGAGCCAGATTCAATAACGTTACTTGCGCCAGATGACTGGCACATTCACTTGCGCGATGGCAAAGCTTTGAAACTAACCGTTGCCCACGCTGCACAGAGTTTCGAACGCGCTATTGTCATGCCCAATCTAGTCCCTCCCGTTATGAATGCAACACAAGCTCTAGAGTACCGAGCGCGTATTGTAGAACAGATTCCGCAGGGCCTTAGTTTTGATCCCTTAATGGTGCTCTATCTCACAGACAACACCAGTATAGAAGATATACGCGCAGCCAAAGCTGTTGGTGTTATTGCCGCAAAGCTCTACCCTGCCGGTGCCACAACTAACTCTGATTCAGGCGTAACGCAAATTGATAAACTCGGGCCTGTGCTCGAAGCTATGCAAGAAGAGAACATGTTATTACTGATACACGGTGAAGTAACCGACAGTAACATTGATATTTTTGAGCGTGAAGCCGTATTTATTGAGCGAACTCTACAACCTCTTTGTGAACAGTTCCCAACATTGAAAATTGTACTTGAGCATATCACCACAGAACAAGCCGTAGAGTTTGTACAACAAAGCTCGGCCAATATCGCCGCAACTATCACGGCTCATCACCTATTATTCAATCGTAACGATATGCTCGCAGGCGGAATTCGCCCCCACTACTACTGCCTACCAATTTTAAAACACAACCGTCATCAGCAGGCACTTATTAAAGCAGCATCCAGCGGTGACAAGCGTTTCTTTTTAGGCACAGATTCCGCCCCACACACACGGAATAAAAAAGAAGCCGCATGTGGTTGTGCCGGTAGCTATACCGCATATGCTGCGTTAGCATTGTACGCGCAGGCATTTGAAGACGCAGGTAAACTCGAAGCACTAGAAGGCTTTGCCAGTCAACACGGACCCGACTTCTATGGATTACCACGCAATACAAAAACAGTTACATTAAAACGCAAACCTTGGACTGTGCCGAAAAGCTACGATCTAGAGGGCGAAGACCTTACGCCATTACTTGCAGGGCAAACCCTACAATGGCTTCCTGAACACATTGATAGTGAGCAATGATTTATGGACTTTATGAGCGCGCTAGAAGAACCAATAATAGATGATTTACCGCCTTTAGCACGACGGTTTCGCAAATTTTTACCGGTTGTAATCGATGTTGAAACGGGCGGTTTTCAATCATCCACAGACGCCCTGTTAGAAGTTGGCGCCGTAACACTCACGATGGACGAACTCGGAATTTTAGCACCGGAACAATGCCTTGAATTTGCCATCGAACCCTTTGAAGGGGCTAATATCGAAAAAAGCGCCTTAGACTTTACCGGCATAGATATAGATGACCCCGAGCGCGGTGCCGTTAGTGAAGCGACCGCATTAAAAGAAATATTTAAAGCCGTGCGTTCTGGCGTCAAGGAGCATGGCTGTAATCGCGCCATATTAGTTGGCCATAATGCCCACTTTGATTTGGGGTTTATGATGGCCGCAGTGAATCGAAATTCACAAAAAAGAAACCCCTTCCACCCGTTCTCGTGCTTCGACACGGCATCTCTTTCGGGGCTTGTATATGGGCAAACCGTATTGGCAAAAGCGTGTGAAGCCGCAAAAATCGAATTCTCGAATAAAGAAGCCCACTCAGCCGGCTACGATGCCTTACGTACAGCCGAACTATTTTGCGCGATCGTAAACCGCTGGAAAGAAATGGGCGGCTGGAAGGGTTAAGAGTAAATTATTCCCCTAGCTTGGACCTGGCTTTTTTACATAACCATATTCTCATGATATTGAAATGGCCCCGTTCAAGCCCAAGTCGCTTAAGTTTACAAGGCCTGCTTTATTTGCTGGACAACACGTCCTTTACCTTCGCTTTTTGCTTGATACATAAGCTCATCAGCTTCGGCAATTAGAGCATTAACATCAATTGACTTATTGGGCAGAAATACCACTACCCCAATGCTCGCACCAATATCCACCGGGCAATTAGTAACCTCGGTAATTGAATCGATTGAGGTTATTAGTGATTCGAACACTTGACGAATACTATTTGCCGAATTAAACCCTGTTACACACACCAAAAACTCATCACCGCCAATGCGACCAAGACAGTCACTGCTACGTAGCTGATTATTGATAGATTTGGCGACAGTAAACAATAGCTCATCACCGGCATTATGACCGCAATCATCATTGACCCGCTTAAAACCATCTAAATCAATAAAAGCCACAGCGGCCCATAAATCGGAATTACGCCGCTCCTCGATATGGCTGCGGATAAATTCCGTTATTAAAGACCTATTCGCCAGACCTGTTAGGGGGTCGTGTGTAGCCAAGTGCTCTAATTGAAGATTAACTTCTTCGAAGGCGTCTGCACGTATTCGGCCAGATATATCCAACAAGCTTGCCAATACATACTTTTGATTATCGATTATTATGGGTGATAGGCCAATTTCAACGGGAACTTCGTGGCCATCATGATGCATAGCGCATAAGCTCTTACGTTCACCCATTCTTCGTGGATGAGGATCCTCTGTATAGGACCTTCGCATCCGCTCATGCTGATTTTGAATGCGTTCAGGAATTAATATACTAATCGGTAAGCCAGAAAGTTCAATCCAGTTCCAACCAAACAGGCGCTTCATCCCCTTATTTGCGAATACAATTCGACCCTGCTCATCAACAAGTAACATGCCGACAGGAGCAGCATTGAGAATATCAAGTAATAACGGGGAGGTTAGATCCATTAGCAAAACCAAGGTCTTAAGTAAAGTTACCAATATCCCACCGGACATTGCCACCAAAACACCGTAATCAAAACACCGTAATCAAAACAAACCTTCATGTATAAAACTATAAGAAAAACACTATTTTAGCCAGTTATGCACGACCTTTTTTAGTGCCGTATTGCGATGGGTCAAAAAAGGCACCTATAAGCTTCCCATCCAACTCGGCAACCACGTTAATGCCCACCCCTCAAGCAACTTATCCCAGCCACTTAATACGAGCAGACCCAATACAAATATAAGCCCACCCAATAGAATTTTAGTTTTTTCAACCGTAAGTGCGAGATTTGAATTAATGCTATAAAACAAAGAATTTGAGGTGAGTGCAGCAATGGCTAGAGCCAACGCGGCACCTGCACCGTAACTTAACATCACCACAAAAGACTTAATGATCTCTTGCCCCATCGATGCTAACGCAATTGCAGCACCTAATGTAGGGCCCACACACGGCAACCAAACCAAGCCCAGCAAGCAACCAATTGAGAATTGCGCCAACACACTCGCTTGTGGCGCTTGCGGATAATAATTACGCGTAAGTTTAGCCAGAGTATCAGTGAGCCATACACCAACAGAATTGATCATTAAGGGAAACGCAACAAGCACCAATAAAGACGCCGCCAAATAACGAAAAAACTCAGGGTTAATTGAAAAACTGATGAGAAAAAAACTTAATACGGAGCCCGCCAACGCAAAGGAGACACTCAAACCAGCCGCAAGTGCGACCTTGCCCGCTAAGGCAGACCGAGCCGAAGCACTCATAACGATCGGCACTAATGGCCAAACACATGGCGACAAAATCCCTAACATCCCGGCTAAAAAAGCGAGTGGGATTGCACTGTATTCTATTGTCATACTCATAATAATACTCGTAGTTACCGGCGTTTAGTGCGCTGTAGCTTCATCTAGAGCCAAAAAAATACGTTCTTTACGTGTCTCGGCCACACTAATCCAAATAAGATTATCGCCTTTATACAGTATCAGAGTCGAATGCCGAGGCGCACTAAAGCGCACAACCAAATCTTTTTGTGTATCAAAGTTAACATCAAATATAGTTAAGTTTCGATCTGGATGTAAATAAACCCACTCAGTTAAAGCTTTTTTTTGCAAAAGACAACTTGTGCACCAGTCGGCCCGAACATCAATCAGTATATTCTGCCCCTCAGCACTAAGGCGCTCAAATTCCTCTAAATTAAAAGGCCGAATAGAAGCGGCATGCAACTGCGCACTTGAAACTATTGATAGAAGCAATAGGGTTAACTGAGACAATTGCGCTATATATCGATTCATAGATAAATCTGACCATGGTTAACCGACAATTTAAGGTCAGAGCTTCCGATGATGATATGTCAACAGGCACAATGTTGGCATTAGTGTTAGAATTCGTCCGCCGTAAATTGCACGATTTATTATTAATTTTTATTTATTACTCTACGATCTTAAATTATAGGATAAAACTATGTTTACAGTTAATGAATACTTCGATGGAAACGTTAAATCCCTTGCCTTTCAAGGTCAACCACTAGCATCAAGCCTTGGCGTTATGGCAAAGGGTGAATACAAGTTTGACACTAGCCAAAAAGAAGTCATGACGGTCGTAGCAGGCCAAATGAACGTTAAACTGCCCGGTTCTAACGACTGGCAAACATTCAATGCGACAGAGAGCTTTCGTATTGATGCCAATCAAAGTTTTTTAGCACGCGTAGACGCCGATACGGCTTATTTATGCACCTATGAGTAACAGCGCCTACGAATAAAAGTACTTATACGAGCAGCACTTATGAGCAAATTGTACCTCTAAGTATCACCGGGTCAGTTAACTCTGTAGTGCTGACTCTTTTGTGTAGGTAAATGGCTTAGGCCCTTTCACTGCTGCCATTTGCTAACGTTACCCTAAATGCCGCGCGCACCATAACGCGTTAAACGTTGTAATAATAAGGCCTTCGTCGCAGGTTTTTAATAACACTTACAGTTTGATTGCGTTTCAATCGCAATTTGTACTCTCTAGGTGCCTTTGGTACCATGCGCGCGCCCTGCAGTTGTCGGAAACATTGATAGATATTTCGCACTATACTGTACATTCTCAGCGGGAGTTTTTTATACTCCCGATCTGCCCTTTAGTCTTCTTTCTAAGCCCGAGTAACATGTTTAATCTAATTTATCGCACGCCCAAAAATATTAAGAACGACCTACTATCTGGTACCACTGTCGCTCTTGCGCTCGTGCCAGAAGCCGTGGCTTTTGCCTTTGTCGCAGGCTTAGAACCGATGGTTGGTTTATATGCGGCATTTATGATGGGGTTAATTACATCTGTTATTGGTGGCCGCCCTGGTATGATATCCGGTGCAACCGGTGCAACCGCTGTTGTAATGGTCTCACTGGTCGCGCTTCACGGTGCGCAATATTTATTTGCCGCAGTTCTTTTAGGAGGGTTATTTCAAGTGACCGCTGGCGTGCTGCGCCTAGGAAAATACATCCGCATGGTGCCGCACCCAGTAATGCTTGGCTTTGTTAATGGCCTAGCGATAGTTATCTTCTTAGCGCAGCTCGGTCAGTTTTACGTAAAGAATGGTGTAGGAGACATAGCCTTAATGGAAGGCCAGATGATGTACATTATGTGCGGCCTAATTGCGCTCACAATGGCGATCATTCATTTTCTCCCGAAGCTAACAACGGCCGTTCCGTCCTCTTTAGTTGCGATTGTTACCGTAACCTTAATGGTGCATTTTTTAGGCTTAGACGCACGTACGGTTATCGATTTTGTCCGAGATATGCTTCCTGCAGACGAAGCCGCGACAGCAACCTTAAAAGGTGAACTTCCAAGCTTCCAAATCCCGATGGTTCCATTCACTTTTGAGACGCTAAAAATCATTCTACCTGTATCGATCATTATCGCGGCTGTTGGTTTAATCGAATCGCTACTAACCCTAACGCTAATCGATGAAATTACCGGTACCCGTGGCCGAGGAAACCAAGAGTGTATTGGCCAAGGCGTTGCGAACAGTGTAAATGGCGTATTTGGCGGCATGGGCGGTTGTGCAATGATTGGTCAAAGTATGATTAACATTAACTCTGGTGGACGTGGGCGCCTATCAGGTGTATCCGCTGCACTCGTTTTATTAGCGTTTATCCTTTTTGGCGCCTCATTAATCGAAATCATTCCATTAGCCGCCTTGGTAGGCGTCATGTTTATGGTTGTATTAGGAACCTTCGAATGGTCATCACTACGCATTATTCGAAAAATTCCACTTTCTGATGCCTTCATTATTGTTCTGGTATCCGCAATAACCGTATTTGCTGACTTAGCTATTGCGGTTGTTACTGGCGTAATCGTATCCGCCTTAGTGTTTGCTTGGAAACACGCGCAACATATTCACGCCGAAACTGAAGTTGATGAAAACGGCTCAAAGATATATACACTTCGCGGCCCACTATTCTTTGGCTCAGCGTCTAATTTTAAAGAGCTATTTACCCCCGAGAGCGACCCTGATGACGTTATTATCGAGTTCCAACACTCCAAGGTAAGTGATCACTCAGGCATTGAAGCACTCGATTCACTCGCTGAGCGCTATCAAGCCTTAGGCAAAAAACTGCATATTCGTCATTTAAGCCCCGAATGCATAAGCTTAATGAATAAAGCGGCAGACTTGTGTGAAGTTAATGTTATGGAAGACCCGAAATATCATGTCGTTAGTGATAAATTAGGTTAGTCCTCGGGCTCGAGTACCCCATGGAGCTTAAATCTAGAACTTAAATCTAGAACTTAAATCTAGAACTAAAGCTGTAACTAAAATTAGGGCATGAGCCTCTAACTTTAGTTACAGACACAAAAAAGCCGGGGCATGCCCCGGCTTTTTTGTGTCTGTAGTTCAGAGTTAAATAACGCTATGCCTACAGCTTGTCAGCATTCTCTGCCAAGTACGACGCAACACCTTCTGGGGATGCATCCATACCTTTGTCACCTTCAGTCCAGCCAGCAGGACAAACTTCACCGTGCTCTTGGTGGAATGCAAGTGCATCAACCATACGTAACATTTCATCAACATTACGACCTAATGGCAGGTCATTAACCACTTGGTGCCGAACATCACCCGCTTCGTCGATTAAGAAAGAGCCACGGAACGCCATGCCACCTTCAGATTCTACATCGTAGGCTTTGCAAATTTCGTGAGTTATATCCGCAACTAGTGGATATTTAACCGCTCCAATACCGCCATCGTTTATCGCTGTATTTCTCCACGCATTGTGAGAAAAATGAGAATCGATAGAAACACCAATAACAACAGTATTTCGTTTTTCGAATTCAGCTACGCGATGATCAAAAGCTAATAGCTCTGATGGGCAAACAAAGGTGAAATCAAGTGGGTAGAAAAATACGACAGCTTTTTTACCTTTGATCGCTTCTGCAAGATTAAAAGCATCAACAATTTCGCCACTACCTAGAACGGCAGGTGCAGTGAAATCTGGTGCCGGTTTACCAACTAATACGCCCATGGTGAATCTCCATAAATAATAATTAAAACAAAAAATACGCAGCAAACACTATCAATAAATCCACGAAATAAGACTTACTGATATTTACCAATAGTTGCTACAAAAAATAAAGGGGCGCAACAATCAACCAATTACGTCCCCCCATCTAATAGCGGGGGGTTATCATACACCTGCTCATAAGCGCGCTCATATAAAATTTATAAATCATCACTATAGGTCGACACTATTACCTCAACATTTCAAGACGATAAGGTATCGAGTCGATGAAAATAGCGTTTATTTGATCTACCACAGCGTTATCGACTACTAGCCGCTTGATTTTTAGACAACCCTCACCTAAAATGTATTACGAATCATTCCTATTTAGATTAACAGTATAAAACGTTTAGATGGGCTACGCTAAGCTAGGAATGCCTAACATCGTATTAACGCCCGACTTGATAAAGAGCCCAGTCATTTATGTACGTTTGCTTGTGTAAAGAGATAACAGACAGAGATATACGCGACGCCGTAGAGTCTGGCGCTTCTTCATTTAAGGAAGTGCGCACAAGTCTAGGTGTATCAAGTGTATGCGGCTCCTGCTCTAGCTTAGCGAAAGACGTGTATAATGCGGCTAAACAAGAGCAAAAAATCAACTCTCATCTGTTTTATCAACTCGCTTAACCTCCCCTCCAGTATCAAAGGGCAAAACCGTAAACTGTTATGGAGAGCCTCTTTTAACTATACATTTATTCCCTTGCCGCCGAACTTTACAAATTAAACCGGATATTGCCAGACTAATGATAGCGCAATCAATTATCGAGGATATACTCACCATGAAAACAAACTTCCCCCGAATCACGCTTTTCGTTATCTGTATCGCCTCATGCGTCAGCAATCTATGGGCCGATACGCCCGCCTATAGTGCGGCCTCTGAACTCGCCAGCAACTACAAAAAAATCTCAAAGAATTTAGCGACATCAGGCAGCATTAGTAAGAATACAGGAGCCTTAAAAAACCTTAAGACACTGGGTATTGACCTCATCATTGACCTGCGTACAGCAAATGAAGGTAATGAAAAAGAAGCAATTAGTACTAGAGAGCATGGCCTTAATTATTTAAACCTTCCTATTGGTAAAGAATTACCCGACGCGAAAACAGTTTCTCAATTTTCTCAGGCGCTTAAACAGCATGGTGATGACGACATACTAGTACATTGTCGCTCAGGTAACCGTGCAGGCTTACTTTGGGCCATGCATCGCATTTCTGAAGGTTTAGACACTGGCATCGCAATAAAAGAAGGCCAGGAGATTGGTATGAGCTGGAGCCGCACTCGCCAATTAAAAGCGTCATTACAATACGACTAAACAATCAATAGAGGCAGACCATTAGAGCCGCACAAAGCTCATAATAACGAGGCTTATGATGGAAATAATGGCCGTACTTACTACTTTACTCATACTTATTGCGTTAATCACGTGGCTAAAGATCCACCCTTTTCTAGCCTTTTTAATAGCCTCGCTAATAGGCGGAGCTATGCTTGGGACACCCTTGAAGAGCTGCCTAAAAGTATTAAGAAGGGTATCGGCAACACGCTTGGCGGGCTAACCATCATAATTTTCCTTGGCGCGATGTTTGGCAAACTGGTTTCTGAAAGCGGTGCTGCGCTAAAAAAATATATCAAGTACTGATGCGCGCTTTTGGCGACAAATATATTACTTGGGCACTAATACTGACTGGGTTTATTGTCGGCATTGCATTATTTTGCAATGTTGGCTTTGTTCTTTGGGTCCCCCTAGTTTTCTCCGTTGTTTATCAATCAAAATTGCCAGCCGTGTATTTAGGTATCCCGCCACTAGCGGCACTATCGGTCACTCATAGCTCCTTACCGCCCCACCCATCACCAACCTTATTAGTCTCTCAATTTGGCGCGAATATGGGCCTGACTTTGGTTTACGGCTTATTGGTCGCGATACCCACAATGATTTTGGTTGGCCCTATATTTAGTCGGTATTTAAAGAACATCCCCAGCAAACCTCTTGCCATATTTACACCCAAATCACGGCCCGAAAATGAGCTCCCTAGCACCTTAAATAGTTTTTCTACAGCACTTTTACCCGTGCTATTAATTGCGCCAACAACGCTACTCCCGCACATTGAAACTCAGCATTCGCTCTTATCGCTTATAGCAAATTCGAACATCGTAATGCTAATCGCTTTGGCAAATGCCACATTTAGCTTGGCTTTATCAAGGGGGCAACCCATGAAAACAATCATGACCTGGTACAGCGAAGCAATTAAAGATATTGCCGTAATATTGCTAATTGTGGCGGGTGCCAGAACCCTCAAGCAGGTGTTTATCGACAGCGGCGTCAGTCAGTCAGTCAGTCAGTCAGTCAGTCAGTCAGTCAGTCAGTCAGTCAGTCAGTCAGTCAGTCAGTCAGTCAGTCAGTCAGTCAGTCAATCAATCAATCAATCAATCAATCAATCAATCAATCAATCGGCGGAGTATTAACCGGTATTGATATTAACCCTTTAATATTGGCGTGGCTAATTACTGGTCTTATTCGAATTTGCTTAGGCTCAGCTACCGTGGCAGGTTTGACCGCGGCAGGAATCGCAGCGCCGCTAGTACTAACGGACAGATGTAAACCCAAACTTATTAGTCTTGGCCGCAGGCGCAGGCAGCTTGATGTGCTCACATGTGAATGATTCAGGGTTTTAGATGTATATGTAATACTTTAATTTAAGCCTAAAAGATACATTTAAATCTAGGATTTTAATGGAAACGATTGTGTACGTCGTCGGCTTGCAGTATGACAAGCCATTGATATCACCTTACTCCCAGGCACCGGTATAATCCTGCGAATGCCAAGACCGAATAACTTCACCAACAAACCGTCCCGATTGCGTAAAGTTATTAAGACTCCACTTAGCATCTGGGCTACTGTCGATGGTTAACATTGATGCCGACTCTTTCTTACTATGCAGCGACCAATTACAGTGACTCAAGTCATTGTCTCGCATAAATTCCAACCATAGTCGACTCTCGTCAATATCGGGTAAGCCATCACCATTAGCATTTACCGTACCCCACTCCGTAACCATCAAAGCAATGCCTTTATCAAGCGCATAGCGTGCTTTATCCCGAAGGGACTGTTTGTGTGTACCGGCATAAAAATGCAGTGCATAAGCGATGTTGCTATACCCCGTAATAGGCTTATCCGCAGCCTTATCAACATCCTGAGACCATGACTGTGTGCCCACAACGATCAAGTTGTCTGGGTCGATTTCACGTATAGCAGCAATAACTTTTTCGGCATAGGGTTTAATAACCGTTTCCCAATCCGTTTCAGCTAAAGGTTCATTGTATATTTCGTAAATAAGATTATCTGTGTGACCGTATTTTTTCGCTATTTTTTGAAAAAAGGCGACCGCCTCATCCGTATTATCCTCAGCATGATGCGTATGCCAATCCACGATTACATACATACCATGAGCCACTGCAGCATCTGCTACTAGTCGGATTTTAGCCATACGACTACTCGGGTAAGCAATGTAGCCTCCACGAGATTCTGAGCCCATCGCGACTCGAATAATCGACGCATTCCATTGTTTCTGCATGTACCCAACAACATCCCAGTTGTAATACGCATCTGGTCCAAAATCTGTTCTTTCATACCAGCCACGGTTCCCCCAAAATAAGCTTGGGCCCGCTAACGACACTGGAGTGCCGTCCTTACCAACAATACGATTGCCTTTAACCGAGAGCGCACCATGAATCGAGCTTGCTCTATTTGCCTCTACAGTACTCAATTTTTCCTGCGATTCCTGCGATTCCTGCGATTCCTGCGATAGCACAAACATAGAGCAAGCTATTAAATATACGAAAACAAATACTTTATACATGCATTAACCCGCTATTTTATTAATCCATACCACAGATACGTGAGTTACGCCCACATTTCTCATCGATATAATGGTGTCTTGATGTAGATATTGTGAACATTACTACGAAATATAACAGAGCGCATCATACTCTTAATTCGCTTTTTGCAATTATTCAACGCGATACGCAGCTATCAACTAAACTTACAGCAATATAGAGGCTTAGGTTAAATATTAGGGGGTAACATGGATATACAAGAGCTAAGTAAAGAGCTTAAATTATTACAGGAAGAGCTTGCGTGCATGAGAGCGGCCGAGCAACACATTCAGGATAAAATTGATCTTTTATTGACTGACTTAAACGAACAGTTGATTGACAAAGAGCAAGTTCATGAAGTTCACCACATAGGTGATTTAACTAATGTACTGCGCCGCTTTGAAGTTCAACACCCTGATTTAACCGACAACTTAAATCGAGTTTTTGTAACGCTGGGAAATATGGGCATATAAAAAAGGCGCTCGATCTAAGATCGGCGCCCTTTAATAACTCATCGAATAAGTTACTCAATAATACATGCAACAAAAGATGAATTAGTCGTCTTTTTTCTCGACTGGCTTCAGCTTGAGCTTGATGTTTAATTCGTTTAGCTGCTTGCTGTTAACTACACCTGGGGCATCTGTCATCGCACATGCCGCTGATTGCGTTTTTGGAAAAGCAATAACATCACGTATAGAGTCCGAACCGGTTAATAGCATTATCAAACGATCTAAACCAAAAGCCAAACCACCGTGCGGAGGCGCGCCGTATTTCAATGCATCCAATAGAAACCCGAACTTCTCTTGCTGCTCGTCTTCTTCGATACCTAGAATTTGGAACACCGTTTGTTGCATAGACTGATCATGAATACGAATTGATCCACCACCTAGCTCAGTACCATTTAGAACCATATCGTAAGCCCGAGACAAGGCGGTAGCCGGGTTAGCTACCAACTCTTCTGGCGAGCATGACGGTGCGGTAAACGGATGATGAAGCGCCGTAAATCCGTTTTCAATTTTTTCAAACATCGGGAAATCAACTACCCACAGCGGCGCCCAATCACATGTGTAAAGATTTAGATCTTCACCTAGTTTACAGCGCAATGCACCAAGAGCTTCGCTCACAACTTTATAGGTATCGGCACCAAAGAATATAATATCGCCATTTTCAACCTCTAAACGGTCTAAAATAGCCTGGATAACCTCAGCTGGGAAAAATTTAACGATGGGAGACTGTAAGCCACCTTCCAAATCATCCTTATCATTAACCTTGATATAAGCAAGGCCACGTGCGCCATACTCGCTAACAAATTTAGTATAAGCATCAATTTTCTTCCGGGCGATTGCTCCACCCTTAGGGACTTTCATTGCCGTAACACGTGAATTAGGATCGTTTGCAGGACCGGAGAAAACCTTAAAATCAACATCTTTAACAAGATCTTTAATTTCAATCATCTCTAAAGGGATACGAAGATCCGGCTTGTCTGATCCATATTTTTCCATAGCCACTGAGTAAGGCATACGAGGAAAATCACCCAAACTAACGTCGATCGAACTCTCAAATATCTCACGAATCATCACTTCTGTAATCGACATGATTTGCTCTTCATTCATAAATGAAGTTTCAATATCGATTTGGGTAAATTCTGGCTGACGGTCAGCACGTAAGTCTTCATCGCGGAAGCACTTAGCGATTTGGTAGTAGCGATCAAAACCCGAAACCATCAACAATTGCTTAAAGAGTTGAGGTGATTGAGGTAAAGCAAAAAACTTGCCTTCATGCGTACGGGATGGAACTAAATAATCACGTGCGCCCTCAGGTGTTGCTCGAGTAAGGATAGGTGTTTCTATATCCAAAAAACCGTTTTCATCTAAATAGTTACGAATTGCGGTAGTAACTTTAGAGCGAAGGCGCAAATTGCTCTGCATAGAGTCGCGACGCAAATCGAGAAATCGATGCTTTAAGCGAACATCTTCGCCAACGTTAGTGTGGGAGTCTAACTGAAAAGGAACGGTTTCGGAGGCGTTTAATATCTCAATACTTAAGCCATAGACTTCAACTTCGCCGGTCGCCATATTCTTATTAACAGTAGCGTCAGAGCGCGCGCGAACTTTACCGCGAACTTGGAGAACATATTCTGATCGAATTTTATCGGCAATAGCGAAATTTTCGGCGTTATCAGGATCAACTACGACCTGAATAATGCCTTCTCTATCGCGAAGGTCGATAAATATTACGCCACCGTGGTCGCGTCTACGATCGACCCAACCACACAGCGTAACTTCTTGATCAATGTTTGACGTGGTGAGCGTGCCGCCGTAATTACTGCGCATTATCTATTCCTACCTTAGTCGAAGCTATTTGAACTCAGTTTCAGTCTACTAACCATATACCTGAGTTTGATTAAGAATCTGGTGTACTACTCTTGCTCGCAGAGCTATCGCTGCCCGCAATATTTTTCTTATTACCTGTTTTAAAGTCCGTTTCGTACCAACCACCCCCTTTTAAGCGAAAGCCCGCCGCAGAGATTTTTTTTCGAAGTAATGATGCTTTACAATCAGGGCACTCAATTAATGGAGCTGCACTCATTTTCTGAAGTGCTTCCAGTTCATGGCCACAATCAGCACATGCATATTCATATATTGGCATAACTCACGTTACCCTACTATGCGTTAATTCTAGACAAAAAAGGGGCGGCATTATAGCGCAAAAGATCAGCATGCAAATAGGGCTTAAGAGGTCAATCGTGAGGTTTTAGACCACTTAAAGTGTTTTTTCACCAAGATAAACACATTATTCCGAATTAACTGTGGAAGTACTTCGTTTTTTACTGTGTAGCTGTGAACAAAGCCATGGTAGATATAAAGACTGTATGGTGTAATATTCTACTGAAGCTCGAACGGATATAAGATGTGGACTTAGATAACCCCAAAACAGAAAAACCGCAGCTAATACCCTTAGCTCTCAGGGCTATCGGCTCTGAACAATTTTATGAATTAGAGAGTGAAACACTCGTAGGTCGCGAAACTGAGTGTACGATTTCTCTTGATTCGGCCCATATTTCTCGCTACCACGCAAAACTTGTCGTTACCGGCAACGCGGCGGTGATAGAAGATCTACGCTCCTCTAATGGTACTTATGTAAACGGCAAGCGAATTAATAACAAAACGCGTGTATCCGTTGGAGACGAGATAAAATTCGATGATATAACCTTTCGCCTAACATCCACCAAGTCTGGAGCAGCGGACGAAACTATTGTCGCTGTAGCGAAGCCCATAACGGCCACGAACAATCCTAAGGTCAACAAAATCGCTCCAGTTAAGCAAAGCTCAGACCTAGCACAATACACGAACAACGGGCCAAACGAAGACAAAGCGAGCGCTTCTGTTCCAGATGAAGATAACACTCGCTTATTGAGCAATGACCAGCTTAATCAATACGCCTCGATTAACAAAAACCTTCAAAAGGTTGTCGATCACGGTAGCGGACCAAGATTAATCGCCATGACAGCACCTGTACGCGGGAAGGTTTTTAAACTTAATCCTCACAATAACAGCTACCAATGGTCTATAGGTCGTAGTAAAAGTGCTGAGGTCTGCCTGCCTGACAAATCCGTGTCTCGCCAACATGCTATGATCGAAAAAGTTGACGGGAAATTCAAAATCCACTCAAAACCTGACTCAAGTGCCGTACTTCTTAATGGTGAATCGCAGCAAGATGCCATACTTAAACACAACGATCATGTTCAAATTGGGCATGCCGAATTTGTATTTCGTTTAGATGAACAACAAAATATCGCTGATAGCCGTAAAATCGAGCCATCAGTAGAAACGAGTAATACACCAAAAATTATAGCCCTAGGTGTAGTCGGGATGATCTTATTATTTGGTATCGCCTTTATTTTGCTCAGTAATTCATAAACCTCGGTATCGAATACATGGATATTACAGAACAAACTACTATTGTTAAAAGTAACACCGATATACATCGACAAATAACTGAATCATTCATAAAGATTGAATTGTTCTTTAAAGGGAATGAATATCATTACACTCGTGAAACCCTTCCTGTTTCGATTGGTCGAGATTCTCAATGTGGTGTCTCTGTGAATAACAGTACAGCTTCGCGCGAACACTGCACTTTAGAGCTACGTAACAATCAAGTTGGCATTATAGATAGCAGTACAAATGGTACATATATCAAAATTGGTCGCTCTGATGGAATACTGATCAAAAACAGTTTCTACCCGTTGGTAAGTCAAGGACACATCAGCCTAGGCGAACCCATCGACCTGCAATCACCCGAAATTTTGCACTTCCGTGTCAGTGCCAACGCAAAAACGCCACAAATTTAGGCTTTTTACATGATTTTAATTGCGTCGAGTTGTTGAATCATCTATATATACGCATAAGTAAGTAAAAGCCTGACTCAAGCCTTCGGGCCAAGCCTATAACATCAAACAAAAAAGAGGATTCTTATGGCCGTTCGTAAAGCCGCCGCTACAAAAGCACCCGCTAAGAAAGCTACTGCAAAAAAAGCCCCCGTAAAAAAAGCGGCTGTTAAAAAAGCCACAGTTAAAGCCGTCGTTGATGCGCCAAAGCCTATTAAGGCGATTAAAGAACGTTATTCAAAAACTAAAATTTTGAATCAAATATCCGAAAACACTGAGCTGTCTCGCAAACAAGTTCAGTCGGTACTTGATGAGATCTCGGATTTAATTGAAGGCCACATCAAAAAACGTTCTTGCGGCGAATTTGTACTGCCTGGTCTACTCAAGGTTGTGGCTGTTAAAAAACCCGCTAGAAAAGCACGCAAAGGTCGCAACCCTGCGACTGGCGAAGAAATGATGTTTGCACCTAAACCTGCATCCATTACGGTTAAAGTTCGTCCGCTTAAAAAATTGAAAGAAATGCCACTCTAAAGAGTGTCAATCTGAGTTCAATAAAAAAGGCACCTTTTTAGGTGCCTTTTTTTTGAATGTTAATGAGTATAAGTTAATGTACAGGCACTAAATTAGTGCTAAATGAACGTTAAATACGCTAAGCAAGACAGGCGAAAAAAAACCTTTAAGCTTGCAGATTCATAGCCGTGAAGCTAACTATGGAGTGAAGCCTGCGCTTGATTCAGGGTCATCAACACCGCACTTTGCCTCAAAGCCTTCGCCCACTAGAGACGCATGCAGACGCTCTAAGCGCTTATCTAACTCAGCTCTATTGTACTCTACCGGTTCTGTAGCGCCCCATATTGCTTTCGGCCATGCCGCATCAGTGTCAAACCGCGCAACATGATGTAAGTGTAATTGAGGAACTACGTTACCCAGAGCCGCTACATTCATAGTAGTAGGAGCAAAGATCGACGTCATTACCTCAGATAAATGGGAAGACTCACGTATCATCTGCTGTTGATCTTCTTCGGATAAATGGTGCACTTCTCGTATATTTTCACGTTTAGGCGCAAGAATAACCCAAGGGTAATTAGCGTCCTTATGTAATAAGACAAGCGATAACTTAAACTGCCCTACTGTGATCGTATCGGCTCGCAACTGCGGGTGTAACTCAAACATTGGTAACTCCAAATTTTTCCAGTAATTACTCTTATTATCGAGTGAAAACGGCTAAGTCGCAAAATATCTGTACACTTATTTTCGATATTTAAGCATGCATACAATAACTTTGCCAAGCGCGCCCTGATTTAAGGCATTAAATCATCCCGCAACATCAAATAGACGCGCGCATTTTTATCAATCTGAGGTAATATGCGGAATTAAATCTTTGACCCACTTTACACATAGGTAGAACATGCGCGCCACCAATTTTCTGATTGCCACACTAAAAGAAACGCCTTCCGATGCCGAAATCATGAGTCATCAACTCATGTTGCGCGCAGGAATGATTCGTAAACTGGCATCAGGTCTATATACATGGCTCCCGCTTGGCCTACGTGTATTACGAAAGGTTGAAAGCATTGTTCGCGAAGAGATGACGAAAGTTGGCGCACAGGAAGTATTAATGCCTATTGTTCAACCCGCAGAACTCTGGGAAGAATCAGGACGCTGGCAGCAATATGGTCCTGAACTCTTGCGGGTAAACGATCGTCATCAACGCGCTTTTTGCCTTGGACCAACTCATGAAGAAGTCATTACTGATCTAGCGCGCCATCAGATTAGTAGCTACAAACAGCTCCCCATTAAATTCTTCCAGATTCAAACAAAGTTTCGTGACGAAATTCGACCGCGCTTTGGCGTTATGCGCGCTCGCGAATTCACAATGAAAGACGCGTACTCGTTTCATAGCAGTCAAGAAAGCCTCGATCAGACATATAACGAAATGTTTCAAGCCTACGGTACAATTCTAAATCGTATCGGCTTAAATTTTCGACCCGTTATGGCCGACACAGGCTCTATTGGCGGCTCATCTTCACATGAGTTCCATGTACTTGCCGACAGCGGTGAAGACGCTCTAGCGGTTTCAAATGAAAGCGACTACGCCGCAAACGTTGAGCTTGCTGAAGCATTGCCGCCAACAGTAAAGGGCCTAGCAAGTGCGGAACAATCTAGGATTGCCACTCCACAAGTAAGGTCTATCGACGATCTTATAAGCACCTTAGGTATTAGCGCTGATAAAATCATTAAAACACTCGTGGTTAAAGCATCATGCGATGATGACGATTCACCATCATTAGGGCTTATAGCAATTGCACTTCGCGGAGATCACACACTTAACGCTATCAAAGCTGAAAAAATTGAAGGCGTGAGTGAACCTCTGGAAATGGCATCGGAAGAAGAAATCCAAGCCAAACTGCAACTTAAACCTGGATCAATAGGACCGTTCGATTTAGCGATTCCTCTAATTGTCGACCGCGCAGCTGCAGTCTTAGTGGACTTTGCGTGTGGCGCCAACGAAAATGGATTTCATTTTACCGGTGCAAATTGGGCCAGCGATAAAGAACTCACTGTAGCCGACGTACGCGAAGTCGTTGCTGGCGACCCTAGTCCTTGTGGGAAAGGCGAATTAAGTATCACTCGTGGAATTGAAGTTGGGCATATTTTCCAACTCGGTACAAAGTACTCGATAGAAATGAAAGCTACGATTCAAAACGAAAACGGCAAAAATACACCGATGTCGATGGGCTGCTACGGCATAGGAGTTTCGCGTATTGTTGCCGCCGCTATCGAACAAAGCCACGATGCGAACGGCATTATTTGGCCTACCGCTATTGCACCATTCCAAATCGCTATTGTGCCCATTAACATCCACAAATCCGACAACGTGAAGGCCCAGTGTGAAGAGCTCCACGACGCACTAACAGCGGCGGGAATAGATGTCTTATTTATGGATGAAGCAAAAGCACGATTAGGCGGAATGTTAGCCAATATCGAACTAATGGGAATTCCACATCGTGTCGTTATAGGTGACCGTGGATTAGAAAGTGGGCTCATCGAGTATCGCGCCCGTACAGCGAGCGACAATGAAGAGCTAGCACTAGAAGGCTTATTCGAAGACCTCGTTAAGCGCATTACAGGTTAAGTATGAAGCTTGCGCAGTTCGGTCTAAAAATTTTCGCACTCATCACTTGGTTTTTTACAAGCCATTTAGGTTTTGCGGAGGAAATAGATGACGAGCTGCGCTTAATGCTCACACAAACAATTAATGACAGCAGCAGTTTTCAAGATCGCTTTGATGCCGAAGTATGGCTTGTACAAAAAAATGCCGTGCTTGCTAAATTTATTAAAGACCCCAAGCGACGACTGTATTTATTGAAAGAAATCCACAAGGCTGCCACCCGTGCAGAACTTCCGCCTAATTTCGTCCTAGCTCTTATTGAAGTAGAGAGTGCATTTAAACCCTATGCTCTATCATCCGCCGGCGCCCGAGGCTTAATGCAAATCATGCCCTTCTGGAAAAAAGAATTAGGCCGCGACGATGACAATCTAATGGATATAGAGACTAACTTAAAATACGGCTGCACTATTCTAAAATACTATTTAAAACGCGCAGATAATGATTGGTCTGAAGCCTTGGCACGTTACAACGGAAGCTACGGCCGACTTCGCTACCCAATCAAAGTGATGGATGCGTGGGATGCACACTGGCGCTAATGTCTAATGTCTAATGTCTAATGTCTAATGTCTAATGTCTAATGTCTAACATTATAAAAATTCCCGAATATCAATATCGTATTTATCTGGATCCACCACAGAGGAAACACTCAACTGACACTGTGCAGCGCTCAAGTCTACCACTTTAATAGTTTCAAAATTGCGATGTCGCGCGTTGTATATAACCCTTACAATTGGCTGCTTAGGCTTGCCATTATTTATTTGAATCACCACCGCAAGACGACCATTATTTAGTTCGATTAATGAACCAACTGGATAAACACTCATACAGTGAATAAATTGGTAAAACAGCTCTCTATCAAGCTGATCGCCGGCAAGATATGACATGATTTTTATCGCCTCAAATGGCGTCTTCCCTTCGTGGTAACAACGATCAGCTGTAAGCGCATCATATATATCAACAATTGTCGCTAAACGTCCAGCAAGACTAATAGAGTCACCACCAATACCACGAGGATAGCCCTCACCATTGAGTTTTTCATGATGTTGCGTACAAACGGATAAAGCAAAAGCTGAAATTCCTTCCGATTTACGCAAAACCTCTTCACCATACTCAACATGGCGTTGCATTTCAGCCCACTCCTCTCCCGTGAGCTTTCCAGGTTTATCGAGAATACTATTTGATACGCGAATTTTTCCGATATCGTGCAGTAATGCTCCGGTTATCAGCTGCTCACGATCACGCAGAGAAAAACCCAGAAAACGCGTAAATACACCCATCAATATTCCTACGTTGATTGAATGTTCTAACAGGTAAGCACTCTTTTCTCGAATATGACTCAAGCACAATAATGCGTTAGCGTTATTAAGTACGGACTCATTAATTTCACATGCTATGTCGTTAACAGGCCCGACGTCAATCGCCTGTCCCATTTTGACATTACGCAGAAGATTACCAACAAGTTCTTTAGCATCGCCGTATACAGCTTCTGCGCGTTCACGCTCTTGCTTGAGGCCTACGCGAGGCTTTAACTGCTCTGCACGAGCGGGAATGGGTCGAACAAAACGAGAGGATTTACCTTTAGATATATCGATATACAGCTCTTTAATGCCAGCCGCTTGAAGCTTTTTAAGTGTTTCGAGACGAGAGATTAATCCGCGACTATTTAAGCCGGCCTCTTTTAATCCCGGGGTTTGTTCAGAAATAAACATCCCTACTTCAACTTTAGTGATTGCTATCCGAACAAGGTTTTTCACAATACTTCCGTTACCTATATCAATAATGCGCAAAAATACGCCTCTGATGTCTTATATAGATTTAAGTATAGCTAACACGGTATAAACGACTGCGGGATTTTCGTAATAAGTCAGAAAGACTCATTAGCGATGTTTTTTGATCTTCTTATATTTTCAAAGCGCTTATTGAACGGCTTATCAATTTGATTAGGGATCTAATTGTTGATCTGATATTACTTGTTCAACGGCTTGAGACAAGGCTTTTATTCGAGTGCTATCAGGCTGTAATTGACGAGGACGAACAAGAAGCGTTTTCGCTTCAGAAAATTTTGAAGCGCTTACTAGAGACCAAACTTCAGTAGACAGTTCGTCTACCAATTCAACTATGGCTTTTTCAGCGTCTTGATTAGAGGGTGACAGCGCCAATACACGTCGGTAGTTTTCATAAGCATTGTCTACCTCAGGAGCATACAAGGCACCGGCTTCACGGTAGCGCACGGCTAATACCATTGCGCTATCAAGTTCACGAAGTTGTGACAAGTACTCTCGTACCCGACTCTCCATCGCATGAGCCTGCTGATTGGTGGCGTCGGCCTCCAGGGCCTTAACGACAACACTTCTAGCTTCTTGCCACTTAGATGCATCGATAGACTTTTGAGCCCGCTCGGTTAGAATTTCAGAAATTTCGGTTAATCGCCGAATAGCCAAGGAGTTCTGTGGCTCAAGACGTTTTAAATTTCGAAAAGATTGAAGCGCGTTACGGCCAGAAGGATTTATAAGCTCTCCATGTTCAAACTGCTGTTGGCCAAGTGCCCTCAACGCTGAAATATCTAACTCACGACGTAGCTGACGTTCATAAACCGTAAATTCACCCGCAGTCATATCGATAAAATTTTGCTTTAGCGTAACTAAGCCACTTTCAATCTTCGACGACTCTCCACGACGTGCCGATTTCATCAATCGACTTATCTCTTTATCTTTTGCGTCTACCAAAGCGATTATTGTCTGGCTGTCCTGCGGGAACTCAGTCAACAATACATAGTGTGCATTGAGCCACCGATGATAAGTACCGAGATCTTGCGCTGCTGGATCGCGCAAAGACACTATTTTTGCTCTGAGTTCAGCTAAACGAATCTCAGCAAGCTCTTCGTCACTTAATACCGGCTCTGGACTAATTTCAACCGCCTCCTCACCAACTACCTCCGTAGCCTCCGCGGGTTGAAGAGGTTCAGAATCTACTCCCCCACTGGCCTGAACACCTCCCTCTACCTCGCTATCAAATACCGCCCTTTCTGGCGCGGGTATAATTGCGTCAATATCGACGTCAACCCCCTTATTACTGTCGTTAGTGCCGTCGACCTCACCATTTGCAGCCTTGTTAGCCTGACGCTCAGCCAGCATAGCCTTAATTGAATCAGAATTGGTTTTTGCAAAGATTGAAGCCTTTTGATAAGACGAAAATACCTGCTCTTCTACGACTTGAATCCAAGGTTCTAGACTTACCGGTCGAGAGACGTATATAAAAGTCGTAATGACGGCAATGACAAAAAATATCGCGACAGAAGCCGACCAGAAGCTTGCAGTTCCTTTAGGCGAGCCTTCGCTCGAATCGAAGACTAACGTAAAGGCCTCAGTTTCGGCTAAAGCATGATCAAGTTCTCGCTCGGCAGTATCATGCTCATTAAAAACAAATTCGCCGCCACCTTCCTCGTAAGGTGTATCGGACAACAGATCGAGATCAATGGCATCGAGTTCAGCAAGTAGCTCACCCCCATTCTGAAAGCGATTACTGGGACTCTTTGCCAGCAGCTGATCCAATATATCCTGAAGACCATCCATCTCAGGCGGCAATACTGGCAAAGGTTCGGTAATATGTTTGATGCCAATGGTGACTGCGGACTCACCATCATAAGGTACGCGCCCACTCAACAAGAGATAAAAGACAACGCCTAAACTGTACAAATCTGATCGATTATCAACCGGTTTACCTTTAGCCTGTTCGGGGCTCATATAATGAGGTGTCCCTATAGCTACTCCTGTTTGAGTAACAGACAAATCGGTTTCTATCGCACGAGCTATACCAAAATCCGTTAGAACAGCACTACCATCAGCACTACGAAACATGATGTTTTCAGGTTTTATATCGCGATGCACAAAGCCTTTGGAACCGGCATACTCTAACGCTTTAGCTATATCTCGAATAACTTGTATTTTTTGCGGCAGATTGAGTTTTTTGCGGAGATATTTAAGATCCTGTCCATCAATGTACTCCATAGAAAGGAAGTACAAACCTTGATGAACACCGGCATCGTGCACGGTTACGATATTCGGATGCATAAGCTGGCTAACGATTTTAGCCTCACGAAAAAAACGTTGCCCAAAACACGGATCTTCCGCCAAGGCTTCCGACATAACTTTTAACGCTATTTCACGTTCAAAAATCTGCTGCTGAGCAAGATAAACTGTCGCCATTCCGCCTTTTCCAAGCGTGCGCAGTAATTTGTATCCGGGAATTTCAATGTCCATTCAGCGAGTATAGCGTGTCGGTAATTATTTGACGGTCATCATAACGTACTTTACGGGTATATTTGTAGGATTGAGATCTTAGTCCCCTTATCAATCTAAACTTAAGAATCATCTGTGTTTGTAGGTTTTTTGAAGTTGTTTTATAAATGATTACGCCTCAACTTTTTCTTCTTCCGCCCCCTCCAATCCTTCTTAAACCATAGGTAGATACCAGAAAAGGCTAAAAGTAAAAATAGAAACGCGATAAAATCCATAATATAGGGCCCAAGCACCCCCATAAATCGCCCGGCATGGAGGTCCAAGATAACGCGCTCCCAATGGATATGGCTTTGCCATTCAGGTTCTTTCGATGCACGCAGCGCTTGTAAGTTAAGCTGTTTAAGCTCTATTAGCTCTAGCGGCTTTTCCCACGATTCAAACTCACCAAGTTCATTCGAATAACGCCATGCATTGTCGTTCGAATCGACTAAACAGATTGTAGAGGCGCAACTCGCAGCCGCTTCAAGGTTAGACGGTAGACCAAACGATTCATCAATCTGATCAATAATTTGAAGCTCACCACTGTAGTGGGGTTCACGACTGGAGTGAGCTTCGCTACCGTATTGGGGTTCACGACTGTATTGGGGCTCACGACTGTAAATACTGAACTCATCACGGCAAGCAACTAACCAATAACCTGTTGATTGAACAGCCCCCAAAAAGCCACCAGAGCATGCAACAATCGGATATTCACCAATAACCAGCTGTTCGTCGCGAGATCGAAGCCAATGAACATCCGTACCTACAACAACGCGCTGCCCAAAACTGCGCCCTTCTGGGATCCCGTATAAACTCGACGCTAAGCTTTGACTAATAGGTAAGCGGTCTAAGCCTGTCCAATGTGCGTGATTTAATAAAACACCCGTTAATGCTAAAACAATCACAAATAACGCACTAACAAGCCCAATGCGCTTATGCCATTTTAGAAGCGCTCTAGTTGAGTTCCGCTTAGCCATACGTTTACTGTGCCCATTCACCGATGTATTTATTAAGGTAATTATTCACCAATATAACTACTCACTAATTATAACTAGCCACCTATATAACTAGTCACCTATATAACAATCGCTAGCGTATCTACTCGACAGCGTCTTTACTTTCCCGATCTAAATATAAGGCAACTTTAGCTATTTTTTTCATCGCGTTAACCGATAAAGTAGCGCCAGTTATGCCGTCGATAGATTGAGACAGTCTAGGTGTTTTTTTGCTTTGATTTAATTGTGCACCCAAAAACTGCTTTTGGAAGAACGCGTGTTGTATTTCGCCGCCACGGCTTTCGCGATAACGTAACACTTCGATACTGTGAATCTTTTCGTCTTCAATGACAACACCAAAAGTGATTGGCTGCTCTTTCCCAACCTCCTCTAAAAGCCATGCGCTAGCGTAATCATTCCGCCAGTATCGAACACGTAACTTATTTATTCTGTAGGAAAATTGCTTGAGTATTCGAGCTTTTAATTCCGCATTAAGCCAAAGTACTTTAGACTTAAATAGTCGTGAATGACCTTGAATATCACCCGAATACTTCGGAGGAAAAGGTTTGTTTTTTTTAGTGCTTTTACTATCGACTATATTCGTTTCAGTCGCATTAATACCGGCCATCGCCGTATCGGCCCCATGCGCCTCGATACAACTAAAGCTAAAACTAAAGCTAAAACTAAAACCAAGAACTAGCATTAACCCAGACACGCTTAAATATTTCATTGTCATCAATAAAGTACACTTACCCATAACGGCAAAAGCCTCAGAGTTAATACCCGAGGCTTTTAGCTTTCTCGATACTGCCATTTAAGACGGCACCTTAATTTTCACCAACGCAACTCACGAGCGAAGGTCAGCTTAGAATGACCACCCCACTCCGAGGTTTAAACTATCATTCCCTTCACCTTCATCGTAATCGGTAAAATCAGCTTTCAAAACAACATTCGGTAATAACCAAAAGTTCACACCATAATCAATAACATCGGTTGCATCACTACCACTTAAGCCCGCGGTGTTATCCCAAGAGCTGTATCGAGCAAAAAAACCAACCTTATCGTTTATCTTATATGAAGGCTCTACGTAAAACCCCGATTGAGTATCACGACCGGAAACTTCCGCTTCTTCACCACTAACATCCCAACTTGCCCATAGTGCTTTCAAACCAAAACCAGCAACATTATACGCCGCGTGAGCTTCTAATAAGCTCGCAGAAGCATCATCAAATTCACCTTGTGAAATATCTTCTTGATACTGGTAACTGCTAGCAAGCTCTAAACCCGGTACGGCTGTATATTTTAGGCGTGCAGTATAAGCAAAATCGTTCGCTGTAGCTTTAGCCGATTTTTGGCGGCCGCTACGGATATTTGCACTGGAATTCTCTAAACCACTATGAAGCGCAACGTTATAACTTAAACCTGGAGCGATTTCACCCTGTATCATTGCGCCAGTTTCCCACCAAGTAGTTGGGATAATATTCTTTTCGACCGAGTTACGCTCGGTACCATAGAATGTATCGGGCTCATGGGTTTCGTTCAGCAAACCTACAGGTACCAAAAACTGTCCCATTACAACACTATGGTTCTCACTAAAGTCCCACTCAATATAGGCTTGCTCTAGCTCTACCTCACCGGGCTGTCCCTCTCCTGCTACACCGTGCTCCAATTCAAATTCTGAGAAAAACCGAACAGTATCGCTGTATTCATGACTGACATACAAAACGTATCTATGTGCGTCTACAGCAGCATCTTTCCCGTCAAAGTTACTATAATGGTGCTCGCCATAACCGCCAATTTTAGTTTTACTAGCCCACTCTAACCTTTTTGCCATGCCGCCAGCTTCTGTGACGTTTTCTACTGCATCGGCCGTTGCTTCGATTTTTTTATCCGTTTCGGCAACATCATCTTGTGTCTGCTGCTGCTGGGCCATTAAGGCTTCAATTTGCGATTGCTGCTTTTGGATTGTTTCCCAAAGCTCTTCAGTTGTCGGCGCCGCAAATGCCGTTACTGGCGCCATCATAGCAATAGCCGCCGCTAAACGAATGGTAGTATATCTCATGCTCTATAAGTCCCCAAAAGATGTATAAATGAATGTACTTAAATAATGTGCGTGCATTATATCTAAATGAGAATGATTTGCAATACCATTAGCACCTAATATCTCATTCATTGATTTAGAGCAAAAAAAAACCTCCTGAGGAGGTTTTTAAACGTTGCGTATTCTGCTTTTTTCTACTCTTTCATTCTTTACTCAGCGGTATCAGTCATCGCTTGATCAACAAGCGTTTTCAATTCACCGTTTTCGTGCATTTCACAAATAATGTCACAACCACCCACTAGCTCGCTATTAACCCACAGTTGCGGGAACGTTGGCCAGTTTGCATATTTCGGTAGCTCCTGGCGAATATCAGGATGCGATAAAATATCAACAAATGCGAATTTTTGCCCGCAACTCATTAGAGCCTGCACTGTACGCTGAGAAAAACCACATTGTGGTGCGTTTGGAGAACCCTTCATATATAGAAGGATGGCGTTTTCTTCGATTTGACTCTTGATATTCTCAAGTGTAGACATACTTACCTCGTGTTCATTTAGCGCTCTAATTGCGCGACAAAGCCTTAATCCCAAGTAAATTACTCAAGTATTACGTAAATTGTATCGCAGTTGACGCTATCAATAAATGTAAAGTTATATAAATACCGCATGAATTCGGCTTTCACAGCTTGTGCCCATCGGCTTCTTACCGATAAAATAGGCGTTTATATCTCAGGCAGCTTACGCTGCCTGTTTTTGTTTTAAGAGGCAGGAAAATGTCAGAATCGGCACTTATGAATACATACGGACTAAGAACAACCACAATCGTAAAAGGCGAAGGCGCCTATTTGTGGGATGATCAAGGTCGCCGCTACCTCGATGCTATTTCAGGTATTGCCGTGTGTGGCTTAGGCTATTCTCACCCAGCCGTTACTAAAGCGTTGTGTGATCAAGCCAATACGCTAATCCACTGCTCTAACCTTTACCTAATCGAGCCGCAAAAAGCACTTGGCGAGGCACTGCTTAATGTCTCCGGTATGGACAAAGTATTCTTTGGTAATTCTGGTGCCGAAGCCAACGAGGCTGCGTTAAAAATTGCCCGTAAATATGGTGGCGACAAGGGCATACAGAATCCTGAAGTTATTACGGCCACGCAAAGTTTCCACGGCCGAACACTTGCAACATTATCGGCGACGGGAAATTCTAAGATTCAAGCGGGGTTTGCTCCACTTCTATCGGGTTTCGTTCATGTTGAATACAATTCCATTGCGGCGATTAACGCGGCTGCCAATGCGAATACTGTTGCGATTATGGTCGAACCGATTCAAGGCGAGGGAGGCATTAATATCCCCGCTACGGATTACTTAAACCAATTACGTGAGTTATGTGATCAAAATGACTGGTTGCTTATCCTCGATGAGATCCAAACCGGCAACGCCAGAACAGGTAAATTTTTTGCCTATCAACACAATGGCATACTGCCTGACGTTGTTACCACGGCTAAGGGCCTGGGTAATGGCGTACCCATTGGCGCATGTCTTGCCCGCGGTAAGGCCGCGACAGTATTACTACCGGGCAATCATGGCTCAACATTTGGAGGCAACCCACTTGCGGCTAACACCGCACTGGCCGTTGTTAAAGAAGTTGAGAAGCCAGAATTACAAGCGCGTGTTTCTGAGCTTGGCCACGACATATTAAACGGGTTACGAGAAGCTCTATCCGATCTCGATTATGTTTCTGACATTCGTGGAACGGGCTTACTTATTGGTATAGAGCTCACAAAAGAGTGTACAGAACTTGTCGCGCAAGCCAAAGAGCTAGGTGTATTGATCAACGTAACTAACGGTAAAGTAATTCGATTATTACCACCGTTTATTCTAAGCAACGAGCAGGCTCAAGAGATTGTAAGCACTGTGTCAAAACTCGTTCGCGAGTTTCATTAAGCAAGGACTTAATAGCCATGACTACTCGACATTTCTTGACCTTACTTGACCTTAGTCCAAGCGAACTAAATGACGTGATCGCTAAGGCCATTGAGCTAAAACGCGAGCTAAAAGCTGGCGTCATCAACAATCAGTTTCAAAACCGTGTACTTGCGATGATTTTCGAAAAATCCTCTACCCGCACACGCGTATCCTTTGAATCAGGCATGACTCAACTTGGTGGCAGCGCATTATTTTTATCTTCACGCGACACTCAATTGGGCCGTGGCGAGCCTATCGAAGATTCCGCTCGCGTTTTATCACGCATGGTCGACATGATCATGATTCGCACCTTTAGTCACGATATCGTAAAACGCTTTGCTGAATATTCTAAAGTGCCCGTTATCAATGCACTCACTGACAGCTACCACCCTTGCCAGCTGCTTGCCGATATACAGGCTTTTGTAGAGAATAGAGGAAGCCCGCAAGGGAAAACAGTGACCTGGATTGGCGATGGCAATAACATGTGTCACTCGTACATTAATGCGGCCAAGCAATGGGACTTCGAATTAAAAATTGCCAGCCCAAAGGGCTACGAACCCGATGCAGCCCTACTCGAAGCCAATAAAGACCGTGTACAGCTTTGTGATAGCCCAATAGAAGCCTGCCGTGATAGTGATTGGCTAGTGACTGACGTATGGGCCAGCATGGGCCAAGAAGATGAGCAAAATTCCAGAGCTGAGATTTTCAAAGGCTTTCAGGTCAATCATGAACTAATTAGCTATGCACATAACGATGCACTATTCATGCACTGCCTCCCCGCTCACCGTGGTGAAGAGGTTAGCGCTGAGTTGTTAGAGGATGAAAAAATATCCGTTGTTTGGGATGAGGCTGAAAACCGACTGCATTCCCAAAAGGCGCTTATGCTTTTCTTGGCTAACCAATAAGCTCGACTCAATACGGCACCGATACCTCCGGATTGGCGCCGAATTAGCGCCGAATTAGCGCCGAATAAGTATTAGAACCTGTCCTCCACTTAAATCAATTTAAAAAAATCATTTCCTACTAGACATTTAATTTTCAAAACATACACTTTTTAGTAATAAAAACTAGCTAACAAAATAAAAAAAAGTCTACATCAACCTCCTGAGCTCAAAAAAACCGTAAGCCTTTACCAGCCCAGCGCTAGCAGGTTAGTAGTCACTGCAATCTCAATTTAATAACACTTTATCCACAGTATTCACCCCTAATTACAGACTTGCATAAAGGTCAAAACCGCATTATCTTGTATCGCAATTGAGGCTACCCCCTACATATGGTGTTTTTTGCGCAGATCCGCATATTCGAATAAATGTGATTTATCAATACCATTTGGCCTAAATTCTAAAAAAATTCCCATTCGTATCGCATCCCGATACGCTTTTTCAACCACCTAAATATGAATTGAGTGGAACCCTATGCATACAACCGAAGCCGGTACTGACACACCCACTTCCGTCCCAACCAGTAATACAAACCCTGACGAGGCTAATTCCGCAATTGCGGCTACAGCACCAGGGCAAATCCGAGTCATTAAGCGCAACGGTAAAGTTGTGCCCTATACCGGAGACAAGATTGCCGTGGCTCTGACTAAAGCATTTCTTGCCGTAGAAGGCGGCACCGCAGCCGCATCATCACGCATCCATGAAACCGTATCGAATCTGACCGCACAAATCGAAGCGACGTTTAAACGTCGAATGCCTTCAGGCGGCACAATCCACATTGAAGAGATTCAGGATCAAGTTGAACTGTCCTTGATGCGCTCAGGTGATCATAAAGTTGCACGAAACTATGTACTTTATCGCGAAGAACACGCCCGCCTTCGTGAAAGCTCCGCACCTGTTGAGCTAAGCTTTGAATTTCCGGCACTCAATGTCACAAATGCGAAAGGTCAAACTGAACCACTTAACGTAGAGCGGATCAAAACCATCGTAGCTGAAGCCTGTGCTGGCCTAAAAGACGTAGACCCAGAACTCATTCTAAAAGAGTCTATGCGCAACCTGTACGATGGCGTTACAGCTGATGACGTCAATACCTCACTCGTTATCTCCTCACGTACACTTGTTGAAAAAGAGCCCAATTATAGTTTCGCAACAGCGAGATTACTGCTCGACAGAATTCGTGCGGAAGCTCTCACGTATTTAGGCGTCGCCGACAGTGCGACTCAAGCGGAAATGAGCCATTGCTACCCCACAGCTCTACCCGCCTACTTAAAGCGCGCAGTCGAACTAGAACTCGTTGCACCCGAATTACTTGAGTTCGACATGGAAATGCTAGGACAGGCGCTTAAACCTGAGCGTGATTTACAATTCAACTATCTTGGGCTACAAACCCTATACGACCGCTACTTTATTCACCACGGCGATATTCGCATTGAGTTACCGCAAATATTTTTCATGCGCGTATCTATGGGCTTGGCGGCACGTGAAGAGAACAAAAACGAACGTGCAATCGAATTCTATAAGCTATTGAGTTCATTTGATTACATGAGCTCAACACCAACACTCTTTAATGCCGGCACTTTGCGTCCTCAATTATCCTCATGTTACCTGACCACTATTCCAGATAATCTGTATGGGATTTATGGCGCGATGCAAGATAACGCCATGCTATCAAAATGGGCTGGCGGACTCGGAAATGACTGGACTCCTGTTCGCTCGCTCGGGTCGCACATCAAAGGTACTAATGGTAAATCACAAGGTGTTGTGCCGTTTCTTAAAGTTGCCAACGATACCGCCGTTGCTGTAAACCAAGGCGGGAAACGTAAAGGGGCCATGTGTGCTTACTTGGAAACATGGCACTTAGATATTGAAGAGTTCCTAGATTTGCGTAAAAACACCGGTGATGACCGCCGCCGCACACACGATATGAATACAGCAAACTGGGTTCCAGATTTGTTTATGAAGCGTGTATTTGACGATGAACACTGGACACTTTTCTCTCCTGCCAACACCCCTGATCTCCATGATCTATACGGTAAAGCATTTGAGGAGCGTTATACCCAATACGAACAAGAAGCCGCTGCAGGAAAAATATCACCACATAAGCAAGTTCGTGCTTTAGATTTGTGGCGCAAAATGCTTGGTATGTTGTTTGAAACAGGCCATCCTTGGATTACATTTAAAGATCCATGTAATTTACGAAGCCCACAACAACACGTTGGTGTTGTTCATTCGTCTAACTTATGTACAGAAATCACCTTAAATACTAAGGCGGATGAAGAAATTGCCGTATGTAACCTAGGCTCAGTTAACCTTGCTCAGCACATAATTGACGGCAAGCTAGACGAAGAAAAACTGCAAAAAACAATTAATACCGCTGTACGTATGCTTGATAACGTCATCGATATTAATTACTACTCAGTAGAAACTGCGCGCACATCAAATATGCGTCACCGCCCCGTAGGCTTAGGCTTAATGGGATTCCAAGACGCCCTATACAAAATGCGCATAGCCTACAGTAGCGATGAAGCCGTAGCTTTCGCTGACCGCTCTATGGAGCTCATTAGCTATAACACCATTAATGCGTCAAGCAACCTTGCGGCCGAACGCGGTTCCTATGAAACCTTCAACGGTTCATTATGGAGTAAAGGTATTCTACCCATTGATTCAATCGAAATATTAGCCGAAAACCGTGGCCACAAATATATTGATGTCGACCGCAGTCAAACACTTGATTGGGATACTTTACGCAAGAAAGTTGTAACCCAAGGTATTCGAAACTCAAATGTTATGGCAATCGCGCCAACGGCCACGATTGCCAACATTACCGGCGTTTCTCAATCGATCGAGCCGACTTACCAAAACCTCTATGTTAAGTCGAATCTTTCTGGTGAATTCACCGTTGTTAACCCATATCTTATTCACGACCTGAAAGATCGAGGACTATGGGATTCAGTAATGGCAAATGACCTTAAATACTTTGAAGGTTCTGTTCAAAAAATTGACCGCGTTCCTGACGACCTTAAGGCGCTTTACTCCACAGCATTTGAAGTAGAGCCTCAATGGATTGTAGACGCAGCAAGCCGACGCCAAAAATGGTTAGACCAAGCACAAAGTCTAAACCTCTACATCGCTGGCGCAAACGGTAAAAAACTGGATATTACTTACCGTATGGCTTGGTACAGAGGCTTAAAGACGACCTATTACCTGCGCGCCCTAGCCGCAACCACAACCGAAAAATCGACTATTGATACCGGCGCACTTAACGCAGTATCAAGCAAGGCGGCAAGTACTGCTGCACCGGGACCCGCTGCTGTTCCTCAAGCTTGCTCGATAGACGAACCAGATTGTGAAGCTTGCCAATAGGCCGCTACTAAATCACAAAATGTCGCCCTAATGCAGCAATAAAGGTGGGGGGGGGGGTGCGATTAATATAGGCCCCAAATCAAAGCGCCCTTATGTACTTCTACTAACAGGGCCAAGAACACCACAGACAACACCACAGACAACAACGAATAAAGAAAAGGTTACGCAATGCTAAGCTGGGATGATTACAACGACGAAACGGCTATCGAAGAGAAAGAAATTGCCGAAAAAGTTGTTATACGCGAAGAAAAATTAAATATTCAAGCACACAAAAACGCGGAAGCTGCACGCGCTGAATCATCAGTTCTAGCGCCTTCAAATCAAGAGTCTTCGCAAAAAAATTCTGCTAGACCAAAAACCGAAACGCCTATTAATCTAAATATAGAAGCCGCTGAAATAACTAAAGCTAAATCACTTGAGGCTAAGGACACGGCCGACACCGTTGCTGTGGATGAAATTGCGGATGAAGTTGCCAGAGCAAAAGCGGCCATTGCAAGTTTAGACGTCACACCCGGACTAGAAGAGCTTGAAATGGGCGCGGCTCGTATTGAAGTTGACGACAAAAGAATGATCAATTGCCGCGCAGATCTCAACCAACTCGTACCGTTTAAATACGAATGGGCTTGGCAAAAATACCTTGATGGTTGCGCCAACCATTGGATGCCTCAAGAAGTTAATATGACCGCTGACGTTGCATTATGGAAAAGTGAAGATGGCCTAACCGAAGACGAACGCACAATCGTTAAGCGCTCTTTAGGCTATTTTTCTACCGCAGATTCATTAGTTGCAAACAATTTAATTCTTGCGATTTACCGTCACATTACCAACCCAGAAGCACGCCAGTATCTACTGCGCCAAGCGTTTGAAGAAGCTATTCATACACACGCGTATCAGTACTGCGTTGAATCACTCGGCATGGATGAAGCCGAAATTTTCAACATGTATCGTGAAGTGCCTTCGGTAGCTCAAAAAGCCGCGTGGAGCATTTCGCATACAGCTGAAATTAGTGAGCCTACCTTTACTACCGGCACACCAGAAACTGACCGAGAATTACTTCGTAACCTCATCGGTTTCTATGTCATCACTGAAGGTATTTTCTTTTACTGCGGCTTCACCCAAATATTATCCATGGGCCGCCGTAATAAAATGACCGGTGTTGCCGAACAATTTCAATATATTTTGCGCGATGAATCGATGCACCTTAATTTTGGTATTGATGTCATCAACCAAATAAAACTTGAAAACCCACATTTATGGAGTAAAGAGTTTCAATCTGAAGTAAAACAAATGGTTCTTGAGGGTACTGAACTCGAAATAAATTATGCACGTGACACAATGCCACGCGGTGTACTCGGCATGAATGCTGCCATGATGGAAGAGTATTTACACTTCATCTCGAACCGCCGTTTATCACAGATCGGTTTAGACCCCGCTTACCCAGGCGCAGAAAACCCCTTCCCTTGGATGAGTGAAATCATGGACCTACGCAAAGAGAAAAACTTCTTTGAAACCCGTGTAATAGAATATCAAACAGGCGGCGCACTTAAGTGGGAATAGCAGCTATTAGGTGATGACCAACACGAAAACATTGCCTTAACTTAGCCCCCGAAGCTAATAGCCGAGCTTAGCCCTCGAATTCAGCTCCCCAATTTAGCAATAGTTCCGGGTGTCGCCGACACCCGGAACTATTGCTAATAACCTTACAGATCAAAGTCCTCCCATAGGAATTCGTGGTGAAAAAAAGTATAGATATTAATGGACGCATAGATGCCGAAGAATTACACGAGCAGCTTAGTGAAATTGTTAAAGCGGTTGAAGAGTTAAATCAGTCAATGAAAAGTTTACAACTTCTTTTCGAATTATCCGCCAGCAGCAACCCTAACGAATATATTGATAACAACAGTGGCAACATCAATAAACATACTAACGATCTAAACCCAGCAGAACGCCACTCTAATGATTTAATCGACGAACGGTTTAAAAACCTTCTTATTCCAACTGTTCACTAAGTTAGAGGGTCATTGAATAAGTACTTACTAAATTAGTGATAAATCGAATAAATGAATGATGTACTTCGAACTTTAATCCACGGAATAACTTGCTCATTGAATCAAATAGATATCAAAGCGGGTAGACTTACCCTGCTGACTTAGGCTAGGCTTTTCGCCATTTAGAAAAGGCGCTATTTTAGGCCGCTTTACGACCACGCGTTTTTTTGCCAGCTTTTTAGCAATAACTAAAAGCCCGTCGGCATCAAGATCTTCGCCGACTAAATCATGAAATACACGCATTTCTTTTTTGACTTGCGCGCTTTTTTTCTTTCGCTCAGGAAACATTGGGTCCAAAAAAACAACATCGTAAAGCGCCACATCTGCATTCAACTCAAGTGAACTTTGATTATAAATCGACATACGCTGAATCGTGTCGAATAAACCCCCATCACCGCTATTACTCAAAAACACATTTGCGGACATTAACCCTCCGGCAAGTAGACAATGAACAATAGGGTGCCTTTCATATAAGCTCATTTCACAGCCTAATCCAGCCAATACAAACGCATCCCCGCCCATACCAGCCGTCAGGTCGCAGATGCTTGGGATAAATCCGGATTTAATTCCTACTGCTTTTGCAACGGCCTGACCGCGTCCACCACCAAACTTACGACGGTGATCATTGCCGCCAGACGTAAAATCTACTTGAATATCAAAACGTTCTTTACCATCTTCTACGTGCAAGAACCGTTTATGTCCATCGAAGACTAAGTTATAGCGATTTACAAATTCGATTTTCTCAAAGGTATTGAAACATTGAGCTTCGACATTAAGTGCCTTGCATACCTCTAGACATTCATCTTCAGTCGAATTTTCACTATAAAAAACATCCATAAAACAGCTCACAACAACGGGGTCCAAGGATTAAAAATCATGCTAATAACATTAAAAAAATGTTCCGCTGAATAGTCATAAAAGCGTAACACTTTAGCCTTAATTTTGCCCTAATTTCTCCCTAATTTAAACCCGCAACTTTAAACTTGGGCTAGTTCAGAATTAACCGGAGAAATCACCTATGACGATAAAGGTACCCCTTTTCTTTCTGTTTTCGCTTTAATCATATCATCAACACTTTCATAGGCTAAATCCGACAGTGATCAAGATACAGTCACTACGCAAACCCAACAATGACGCCCTATTGATAAATACGAACGCGATATCATCCTTACCCTTCAAGGATCAAATACCCTAGGAGAAAGATTAGTACCGGCTTGGGCGACACTATACTTAGAAAAACTTGGATTAAAAAACATACAGCAATCCGAAGGAACGATAGGAACGATAGGAACGATAGGAACGATAGGAACGATAGGAACGAGTATAAAATCGGTGGTTTCTATAAAGGTAAAACGCTTTCAGTCAATATTTCAGCCCATGACTCAAGCACTGGATTTATGGGTTTAGCCGCCGGTATAGCTAGCCGAGGCCGTAGGTTTTGCCTCTCTCAATCCCATCCTTACCCCCGCTATCGAAGACTTAGAAAGTCCTGATGATTATTTGGATATCACAAAGAACGCTACAGCCTTTCAATTAACTTTTCGCTTTCAACAAGGTAGTGCCGAGCTTGATAATAGATCTACTCGAGATATAGACCGTCTTGCGAGTTACATCCGTAGGCCCAAAACATCAATAAACGAATTCAACTTATCGGTTTTAGCTACCTAGAAGAAGATGAGCATCGAGCTATAATTTCTTCTCGCCTTCGAGCCAGCATCGTAAAATCTGTTCTCCATGGCATCGGCGTTACAACAGAATCAGCTCTAGGCTTTGGCGCCTATATGCCGATTGCGTCGAATCTCGGCCGCAATCGAACAAATAATCAACGTATTGAAGGTTGGTTATTTGACGAGAAAGAAGAGAAAGAAGAGAAAGAAGAGAAAGAAGAGAAAGAATTGTAAACTTAAAAAAACGCGCCTCTCGAAAGAGACGCAAACATGACACAGCTAAAATCGAATTATTGGAGTAAAACTATAAAATTGACTAAAAAATTGACTAAAAACAAATGAATTAATAGCGTAATTACAACCAAGAAATAATGAGGATTGGGTGCAATAAGGAGCCTCTAAATTATTCATGTTACGCACGCTTCTCCATTTCAAAGCTTACACGATGAATTAAGCCTGAAAAAGGAATAGGCTTATCGTTTTTATCGCGCATTGGCTGATATTTCCATTTTTTTACGGCCTTCATAGCCGCCTGCTCAAACACACCTCGAGGATCAGCTTTAATTACCACCACATTCGTTGTAGCCCCTGTCACTGTTACATCGAACTGTACATCTACATAACCCTCAATTTCACGACGTACGGCATTAGTAGGGTAATTAGGTGAAATTAAAACCTGTGCTAATGGAGAATCACCGCCAACTGAAAAATTCATATTGGTATCTATGACGACATCAACAGGATCGCTCGGAATAAAAAATTCAGCTCCGGGGTCTACAAATAACTGAACCTCTGGTACCGGCGGTTCAAAAGCGGCCTCTTCAGGCTTAACAATCTCTGTATACCTAACAGTAGGATCTATATCCGGCGGCATAATTATTGGCGGAATAATTACAGGGGAATCACTGGGAATACCTACAGACTCCTGAAAAACCAAACGGTGCATTATAAACACCAGAAAAACGGTAACAATAAAAGCTAATGGCAATGCAACCATAAACCGTGTTTTGTCATTGGGTGTAACCGACAAAATAAAACTCATAATAACCTCGTAAATTATTTAATTACCCACTTTATAGCGGAGGTGCCCGCGGTTCTTTAACCACTTATTGGACGAGTTTTTAGCTGTATCTAATATTTTAAACTCTGATTGGTAGCTTTGAGTTACAAGCCGACATTCACCCAAATCAAAACCTATATAAAGTTAATCTAATTTAAAGTGAACACATATTCTTCTCGAACATTTTTTAGCACAACATGTTCACTATCGATCATTACTGGTGAAAAACGACTCTTTAACAGTGATTCTTTAATAGCTCTAAAAAAATACTTTTTCGACGTTTTACTCAGCAAGCGAACATCCATAACTTTACCGTCACGTCCTATATCAAACTCAACGTAAACTTTCGCTTCAATACCGCGCACTAAGGCCGTTTCAGGATACGTGGGAAGGAGAAGTTCAGAGGGAATAATTCCAGCAATACGTATTGAGGGATTATTCAAATCACTCGTGATTATCATGTCTTCACCAATAACGTTAAGTTTAGACAATTTCAATACAGGCCTTTCCAACACAACACTTTCAATTGGACTCGAACTGACATTAAAGTCAGTATCAGGCCGAGGAAATAATTCATTGATATTTATAGGGCCATCAGGAATACTAGAATTATCTATCAACTCACCTAAATCACTCTCATAGGTAGCGATATCAATATTAATATGGGGAAAACTTACAATAGGATTTTTTTTATAATCCAACTTCAAGCTTGCCGCTGGGTATACAACACAAAAGACGCTAATGAGGATCAAAACCTTCAGCCTTACACTAAGACATTCACGATTTCTTGCCGGCTCAAGAATCTGCTGAATGCGACTAAACAAGTACTGTGACTCATTAAATTCCACAAAGGCATTGTCAATGGGTGTTTCATCATTATTGCGCCCATGACTAATGGCCAGTAAATCATCCGCATACTCTGCTCGACAGTCCAGAGCCGTCACTACGCGGTCATCACAGGAATATTCTGCATATAATTGTGCTCGTTTATTAATAAACCAAACACTAGGAATAAACCAAAACATATGCATTAGAGTCAGACCAAGATGCTTTACTAGCCAATCATTTCGTTGAATATGCGCATATTCATGCGCAAGTACACGGCATAGGCGCGCTTTAGGCCACGATTGGAAGTTGCTCGGCAATAAAATAGTTGTAGATTTGAACGACCATAACACAGGCGAATTTAGCTCATCACTCAATGCAAAATTAACTTTTCGCCTCGATATAATTCCGCAGGCGTTTAAATCCTTCTCAGTGTTTTTTAGTAATAATGCCTCCGCGCCCTCTGCCGCGGTTGAACGTGTAACCAGCGCTTTAGCGCGGATAATACTAACTACATGTGTGATACTTAGCTTAGAGAACACTAAAAGATATAGTGAAGTAGTTACATAAAATACAACCAAATCCGTATTAGAAAAATTCAATTCATAATTAATAACCCAAAACTGATAGGTCTCCGGCACCCAATTAAGATTAAATCGCGGTAGAAAATCTACAACACACAACAATGAAGCGATCATGACCGCACTACGGGTCAAAACCCAATGCGCACTTTCCGGGGAACGATGACTCGTCCACGGGGTATAAGCCAATAGAACGATTAAAAAAATCGTTGGCTTCAACCATAAATCGAAAACTATATTTATTAAATCTAATTCGATCATATCGTCAGCACTCATTATTCGAAAGTACAGAAATCACTATTCAGCAATTCAACAGGTCACAGGTCACAGGTCCTATTTTTCACGAGCGTTTTCGGCATTTTGTTTTAAACGACGTATCTTCCGTTCGATGTCATCTATCTCACGCTCAGAAAGCTCTCCACCTTCTACGTCGAGCAAGGCCGAAAAAGCACGAAGTTTTGAGCCTTTGAAAAAAGTATTGATTAAACGCGTTAACGCCGATTTTTGTGCGCGCCCTTGCTCTATTAGAGGGAAATATATATATCGATTTGATTGATTTTTATGGTCGATCAAGCCCTTTTCAACAAGCCGCGCCATCAATGCGCGGACGGCTGAATAACTCGGCGGTTCAGGAATACGTGCTAATACGTCTTGCGCACTTGCATGCCCTAATTCATACAACACGTCCATAATCTGACGCTCTCGCCGGCTTAAATCATTCAAGGCTTTTGGTGCCATTACATACCTCCTTAACTGCTAATTATTTAGCACATGCTAAAAATTTAGCACCCAAAGCAAGAACATGCAAGCATAAGTGCTAAAAATGCAGCACTTTATTTTCAAATTTAAGCCTGAACAGTACACACAATCGGTGGAAATGATTCACAAGTGCTACTGCAGCCACTATTATCAGAACAACTATCACAGCAACGTTAAACACATAGGTTTTGAAATGTTACGCTATATACCTACAGCGCTTTGTATCTTATCAATAGTCGCCTGCTCGAAGTATGAAGTACAAGTCAACGACAAGCTGGTCTACTCTCCTCCGGCCTTATTTTCAGATTATCAGGTCTTTGATGCGGCTCTAAAACATTGCCTGCAAGACAGTATTCGTGAACAGAACGTAACAAACGCGAAGCAGCTAACAGAATTACTCTGCCCCGCAGGAGATATTCAATCCCTTGAAGGCCTAAACAGCTTTTTGAATATTCATCGAATAGGTATGGCTAATAACAAAATTTCAGGCGCGATTGACGTGTCTAGATTTCGAAAATTGGAATACTTAAATATTGAAAACAACGCTATTGTAGAAATAGCGGGAATTAAGCAGTTAGAAGGGATTAAATATCTCAATATTAGGGGAAATAAAGACTTGGACTGTAGGTCAGTAAGCCTTACACCGGAAACCGGGTTACTTTTACCTGGAGAGTTATTTCTACCTAAACACTGTGAATAGAGCTCCGTAGGGCTAACGTAACCGGTAGCGCAACCGGTTACGCTTCAACACTCTACCTAGGTACAAACATCAAGCCTACAGTCGTTCGCGTAGTGTGCATTACCTTCATGGCTACAGGCTCATTGTTAATCGTGCCGACAATTTTTTTAAAGGTAACATCCATTACTGTGCCAATTGGCGGATAGACATTGTTATCAATCCGTACGTGGGCACCGCCATCAGAGATATCCATTGTCGAGCCAATAATTAGTCCAATGGCTGGATGACGCATTTCCACTCGGATGGACGAGGACATACGTTCAAATTTTCGGCGATCTTCCAAGGTGGTCAGTCCTTTTTAGCGATTAAAAGTTTTATTCTTTTTGAGTATAACCCAAGCCTGACATTTTGCTTTTACAGGGCTGAATTAAGTTTTTCTTTCAATTAAAGTGTTATTTCACTTTCATGACCCGCACATGACAAATCATAAAAACCCCTAAACAGACTTATTCACATTTTCTGTGGATAAGTCTGTGAGGAATACCTTCATAGACGTCTCCAGACCGCGGTTTATAGCCGGTCTTATCAAAGTGTTCGAAAAAAGACCAGTAAGTATAATAACTTTATATATCAACAACTTAGGTGACTTTCATTACATTTAACTACAGTTTGTACGTTTTACCATCAAACATTTATCAAATATTACTTATCATGTGGAAAAGTTTTCGTTTATTTGCGATTTGACGCTTGACTTGGGGAGATGAACGGAGATTTTAAGTGTTACAGAAATGAAATATTAGACAATCTGATTAGAATCCAGCCGCTTAGAACGAATCGGGATCAAGCCTCTAGTTTCAAACTAAAGAGGCTTAGTCTTAAGTGATTTTGAAATGAAGCTCCAAAATTCTCAACGCTAGCCTTAAAATCAATTGAGGTTGATCAGCGGCTTTAATCTGAACGCAAGAGCGCTAGGAAATGCTCAACCAGTCGATGCCTTGATCTTGGCATGCATAACGAACCTGAGGCAGCTTACGCGTTACATCAGCTAAGGCCGCTTTAACACGGTCTAAACAGTTATTCTTCAGACTTATATGACCAACAACGAGCTCCTGCAGCCGCTCAATATCAATTCGTGATATCAAATTAGCCGTCTGTTGATTATTTAGGTGACCCCATGCGCCAGAGACACGCCGTTGTAGCGATACAGGGTAAGGTCCGCGGGCCAGAAGCTCTAAATCATGGTTAGCCTCTAACAATAAGCCGTCGCAGCCAGAGAATGCTTCCACTACATGCTCCGACACACTGCCTAGATCAGTTAGAACGCCAATTTTCTTATCATGCTTAGATACAACAAACTGTAAAGGTTCACGTGCATCATGGGGTACAGTAACAGGGAGGATAGAAAAGCCAGCACAAGAAAAGACTTGGCCTGCTGTAATCGTTTGGATAGATTCTAAAGATTCAAATTTAGCCGCAAGCTGAGTGCCACGGCTCATATAAATTGGTGTATCAAAACGCCGAGCAATCGTTGCAACACCTTTAGCATGATCGCCATGTTCGTGAGTAATCAATATCCCAGAAACATCACCGAAAGATAAATCTAAGCGCGACAAGCGTCGCTCTAACTCACGAAAAGAAAAACCACAATCAATAAGCAATGTGCTGCTTTCATCCGCGATAATGGTTGCATTACCCGAACTACCACTACCCAGAGATGCAAAGCGAAGACCTGTCATCAAATTAGGTTTTTACGCAGGGCTCGAATCATGGCTTTAGCCTGATCACGCGGCAATAAGCGCCCACGCTGATCTCGAACAATAATGTCTGCATATTCACCATTGTGCTGCATTATTATCAGGTAGCCTTCAGTGTCTTTAAGCGCCGCGCCAAATTCAACCCCATCAAGGCCATCAAATACTTGTCGTGAGTGAGCGCTACTTGATAGATGCTTGGTAACTTCAGCCAAATCATAAGGTGCTTTGTCGTCACGAGACTTATAAGACCGCCAAAACTTTAGGAAGCCAAAAAAACCACGCTTTTGAGTAAAGTCTTCACTGTAATTGCTAAAGATTATTCCTTGAGTACGATTCTTCTCCCACTGAACAAAATTCTCTTGTCTGGATGCATAGGAGATTGTCGCCCAAGCACGGCTAGCTGATAGGTTAACGCGCAACGTTGGTTCAACAGCGTTGTCTACAAAGTCAGCCTTTAAAGGACCGCCAACATTTTGCCCCAACAAAGAAGCACTAGCATTATCGATTGTCTCAGCTAGATGCTCAGAAAGTTTGCCAACCATCCATTCTTCACGCGTATCATTTACAGATTGCTTAGGCCAAATGAATGGTGAAGGAACCTCTGTATCAAGAGCAAACTCAACTTCCCGAATATGAATCTCTGTTGTCTCAGGGTGCAAGCCTTTCTCTAGAGATATACGAAAGCGAAGCTTTTTATCAGCTTCATCTTTAAATTGAACCCAATCTGTCTCGATAACACCTTGTTCCGCGTCAGCACGAGCAACATCAACGTCCGACAACGCTAAAAAACTTTGAGTGCGTGGCCAGACCTGACTGGTAGAAGCACTAACAAAAATCCAACGCTCATCGCTGAGTTTTTGAATTTTCACACCAAATGCATCCTCATCACTGCTAATACCTGCAGGACGCGGGACCCTAAACTCGCTTAGGTCAACCAAATCCCCAAATTCATCGGTGACATTAACAATCGGTATAGGGTAAAGCGGATCGAAAGCTTTGCTATCAAGCTCTTCGGGAATATCTATCTTTTTGATCGACCCAGCTTTTAAGTGTTCACGACTAAAGTTGCGAAACATACCGTCGTCGTCATTTTTTTTGCTACTACAGGCCGCTAAAGACATTATTGTTACGCTAATTAAAACAGTAACAGCTAGACGAGACCAATTGAAATAATTCATATAAGGCATAATTCTTAAAGTAGATTGTTTTGTTGCATGGCGTCACCTAATGGTGCACGAAACTCTTCAGCCAATGTAGTAAGGGGCAAGCGCAAAGCGTCTGAACCAAAACCCAATTGCGATACAGCCCATTTCACAGGAATTGGATTGGACTCTAAAAATAAGCGTTGATGTAAAGGCCGTAATTGAGCGTCAATTTCAGCCGCTTCTTCGACCACCCCGTTTCGAACAAGTTCACACATCTTTGCCATTTTTTGTGGGGCAACGTTAGCGGTAACTGAAATCACACCAACACCACCTGCTCTCAAAAACTCAAGGCCAGTCTCATCATCGCCAGACAATAGTTCAAAATCAGCCGAGACCAGTTTACGAATATCGGCTAAGCGGTCTAAATCGCCTGTTGCTTCTTTTATACCAACAATATTATCTAATATTGATAGCCGAGCGACTGTTTCGGGCAGCATATCAACACCTGTACGCCCTGGAACATTGTATAGAAGCTGTGGTATTGCAACGTTTTCAGCAATCATTTTATGGTGCAGGTACAAGCCTTCCTGGGAAGGTTTGTTGTAGTAAGGCGTTACGAGTAAGGCCGCATCTGCGCCAGATACACGTGCAGACTCAGTGAGCTCGAGCGCTTCTGAAGTCGAATTCGCGCCAGTACCCGCAATAACCGGAACGCGCTTATTTACAGTTTTAACAACTCGACGAATGACTTCAGCATGCTCTTCAACACTTAAAGTAGCCGATTCGCCCGTAGTACCCATAGCAACAATGCCATTGGTACCTTGTGCAATGTGCCATTCAACAAGTTTATCGAGGGCGTCCCAATCTAGCGATGTATCCGCTTTCATTGGTGTGACCAGCGCAACTAAGCTGCCTTGAAACATAATAAACTCCGAGAAAAAACACAGGTAAAAGCAAGGGGCGTAATGGTACTTACGCAAAGCCCTAGGCTCAACCAGTTTATGTCTTATATCCGCGATATTCGCAACATATTTGCCTCTTTTGTATGGATGTATCCCTGTATTTAAGGGTCCACACTGAAAACCCTATCAAAGTAGCGATTTGATCGTGCAAAACCGCAAGCAATGAACAGCCCTGTACACCACAATAATACTCCACTACACTTACGCCAATTAAACATCTATTTGAGCTTTTATCATGCAACCTCGTAAAGAACACATGCTAAACATCGCTTTCGAACTATTTAATGAGCATGGTTATCATCAGACCGGCATTGATACAATAATGAAAGCTTCAGGAGTGTCTAAAACAACACTGTACAAATACTTCAAAACCAAAGATGAGCTCATACTCGAAGTGTTAAAACGACGCAGTGACGCCTTGAGTAATATGCTAAACGAGAAAATTAACGACTCTAAACTCGCTCATCCGGAGTGGGCGTCGATTAGACATATCGATGCCATCTTTGAAGCCACGAATCAATGGATCAACAGTCAAGGTTTTTATGGTTGTAACTTTATCAAAGCCGGCGCTGAATATAGCGCTCCAGAACACCCAATACACAATTTTGCGGCTAAGCATAAAGCCATTATTCAAAATGCCATTGAAGGCCTTCTTTGTGACTACCCTACTGCGCGGGCACATGACTTTTCACGGCAGTGCATGCTAATTCTAGACGGAGGAATAGTGACGGCACATATCCGGGATCAAAAAGATGCCATGGCCGTAGCGCGATCTATTATTAAAACACTTGTATGCAACTTAGATATAACCGCCTGAAACACTGACATGCTGAGATATAGAGACCTAAACATCAGCATCAGCATCAGCATCAGCATCAGCATCAAAAAAAACCTACATGGATTTGAGCTTTCACTCCAGCTCTATGACTCGACTCGACTCGGCTGGCAAAAAATACATTCGACGCATTTAATGCCATCATTATAGTGTGACGTTATTATTAACAATATTTTAGTACGAATATTCTTGCGTAATTACGTTAATATAAAGCTTTTAATAATAAACTCTTTCCGTCATTCAAGTTCTTTAGTGATAAACCTTTTGCCGCTTTATGTATAAGCCGTGTTAATTGAAACTGCTCTGCTTTAGACAAGCACTCAATCCAGTGGTCGGTCGACTCACTTTGAACATGTAAGATACTTCTATCGGCGTGCGCTCGTTTGGCAACTGCACGCTGATATTCAATTGCCCGACCAAATAAGACAAAAGCTAATTGAAGGTTTTTAATGGGGCCTGCAGTAGCGCGCTTGCCCCCAAGTGGAATCCCTTTAAACGTGAGTTTATCTGGCTTTTGACTCGCTATTAGCGAGGCGGCACCACTCACAATTCCGCCAATTAATGCTCCCGCCATAAATGAAGCCCCGCCGACACCTGCATCGACTATTGCACCAGCCGCAAAACCGGCCGCTGCCGATAAGCTTATAAGCTTTTGGCGACTCAAGCCAAATAAATACCAATAGTCTTGATCGAATAAATCGGGGTAATCAGCCTTAAGTTCAAGCTCTTCACACTGAAGGCGATTTAAAGAATATAAATTTATAATTTGTTTGCGCAGGCGTTTCTCACCCCCAACTAAAGCGGTTTGATAAGCGAGCTTAACCTTTTCTTCGGTAATATTTTTCAAGCGATCATTGAGTACCGGTAAGGATTCTTGCAAGGCAATAAGCTCCGCTAGAGTCTCGAAAATTTTATACGCGACACGTTCGCGTATTCGCTGCGCTTCAGATTGAATACTACCGATTGTTGCCTGCAACGACGCTTGCCAGCTCGGATTTAGTTCGGAAAACGCCGTTAATATAGATAACTGTTTTTCAGTGTCTGCCGTCATCGGGTTAAATACTCGAACTAGGCTAAAATACTGCCCCAGCGCCTGCTCCCATTGCTCGACATAATCCGCACCGCCTATTGGATTAATTAACGCCATTCTGGGCTGACCTGTCCATTGCAGAATGGTCATTTCCGCTTCATATTCTGGGGAGTAAGGGACGGAACCATCGACCACATAAATAATGCCCGCTCCGTCAGAAATAATAGGTTTTAATAGTTCAACTTCGTCCACAAAGTTCGCAGTACTCTCGTGCTGTTGAATAAACTGGCTTACGGCCGCAATACGTGTAGAAGCGTCTCCAGCGGCCTCCTCCAACCAGCCTAAGACTTGCCTAGGACGTTGGAATCCAGGGGTATCAAATAATTCGTATAGAGTATTGCCATCCAATTTATATGGATACCCACTGGATACTCTGGTGGTGCCCGAAAGCTCTGAAATTTGAATTTCGTCATGGTGAACTAAGGTTGAAACAATACTCGATTTACCTTTATTAGGATGACCAACAACAGCAAATCGCGGATAACTTAATTTAGACATTATTGCCTCCACGCGTACTTTCAGATACGGCTTGCGATACCGCTAGGAGTATTGTTAGGTGTATCGTTTTTGCAAATAACTGCCATGAGCGAAACTGTGCGTCTTTATGTTTAGAGGGCACAGTGCTAACGGAATCAAGAACAACCAAGGTCAACTCTAACTGAGGCTGCAATTTTCGAATAATCGCCACTATGTCAGCGAGCTCGGCCGTGGGTGTTTGCTGGCGTTCCACTAAAATTATTGAGGGTTTCTCCCAATGGGCAACATTGTTGTGCAGCCATTTTAGATCCGTTGCCCATGACGCTAGGCCCAACACATTATATTCTGAAGAACTCTTAGGCACTCCATCAATACCTGTATCCGTTGCTATATCACTGATTAATTCTGCCGGCAATAAATCGCAGACTGAGCATTGCCATGCCACATACTCATAATGCTTTCGATCAAAGACATGCCGATTATCTGGATCTGTTGCTGTATTAGTATATGCATGAGCATCCTTACGTAAATCAAGGCCGCTAACCTGACTCAAATCACTATGAGCCTTTGCATTCGAATCCAACTCACTAGGCTTTATTACTGCCGAGCGCACAATACGAATAAATTGATCCAGCTCACCACTGCTGATCACTTCCTGAAGGAGTGATCGTTTTAATCTATACGCTAAAAAAAACACCAACAACAAGCGTGGTATCAATCCGTACACCAACATGGCTAATAATAAATACAACCACCACTGCCCTAACTGCTCTGCAGCGATCTGTCCACCACCCCGATAAAACTGGCTTGCTAAAATAAAGGATTCGCTAGGAACATCGACTACCCTATGCCAAGGCCACGCCAAACCTTGCAACAGGCTAACCATCCAATCACTGCCATGAATGACCGTAGAAGACCATGCAAATGCAACATCTTGAAATAACACCACAAGAAAAAATGTGGCTATAGCGGCGCTTTGAAAAACCAAGGCCATTATTTGTATCTTCACTAACAAAAAAGCTGAAAAACTTCGGTAGTGCGATAAGTTTATTCGTACCTCAGATCGCTGGAAATTCAATGATCGTAGAAGTGGCGCGCCTATAATAGATCCCAAGAATCCAAATGAATTCCCACCTAGCGACGCTCGTTTTAATGACATAATAAGACTAGCAAACACCATAGACATCGGCAAAAGACAAAACGCACCAAGGATCACCCAAAGGTTTACCGGCTCATTTCCGGAATAATTACATGATCCAATCATAGTCAGACAACCAAAAATGGCCGCAGCAACATAACCCCACCATGTTTGCGCAATCGCTAAAGTGTGTTTAGGGGTAATGGTATCTAGTGTGGCACATAGTAACTTTTCATCCCCTAGACCATCTTGAATACGCGTCTCTAGCTTCACTAAATCGACGAGTTTTTCATTACCATGACTAAGAAATAAACGCACATATACACCCCAAATCACGGCTTGGGTTAAACCACCCTTAAAGAAGAATTTTTGTATCGACATAAACTATGAAGCCTGAGTATGAAGCCTGAGTATGAAGCCTGAGTATGAAGCCTGAGCGTAGAGCACGTCAGTCTATGCTATTCCCCCCCTTCAAGGAACTATTCTCAGCAGTAAAATACGCGCGCACTCAATAGATGTAATAACATTTCAACAACAAACCAACAGCATTAAACGGCTTATCACATCGAAAACTCAATTTAGCGCATAAACCCTTACTGTAAAAATGCCATCAATTACAGTCATCACCCTCTTAAAAAGATTACAACGTAGAGCTTAAGTGGAGACTAAACACTCAAAGTCCATCAGGTACGGCCAATAACGCTGGAAAAACTATCCGCTCAAAAGGCGCTAAAATGATAATATTCCATGCTCAACAATACCGCATGTCAACCCAATGCGAGCCTCAGACCCCACTATCCCATCGCTGTTCGTCGGTTCAATTCTGCTTTTTTCTGCCAGTGCCAATACCCTTAGGTCACGTCGCCAGGTATAGCTACAAGCAAAAAATTAATCTCGTCGTTTGAAATACATCCCTCAGTATTTATTCAAAAAACTTAGGCTAATTAGAGTGTGTATATTTCTGTTTTTTCCTCAATTTTTCCGAAAACACTGGCGTTTAAAAATATTTTTGTTCGCTTAATATCATATATTTTTAGACATCTACGCGTTATCACAAGCATTATCACGAGCACTTCCTCATACTTTAGTATGACTGAATACGTATGCACGAAAATTTCATTTCTTTTGCCCGCGTTGAAGTGTTTGAATCAACCTCATCAATATAAATAAATTTGTTAATCAATCCGATAAAAATAATTTACTAACCTCGAGGTTATACTCATGATTCGTCTCCGTGGCTGGCCGTGTTTGTCGTTTACGCACACAAAAACTATTCTTCTTATATTATTTTCCGCACTATTTATTACGGCATGCGGTGGTGATGACATAGGTTCCAACACCAATGAACCCAAGACCGATGAAAACAGCGATGTTGTATATTTTGTAATGTCCGATCGTTTTGACAACGGTGATAGCGCAAATGATACAGGCGGTATCGATGGCGACCGTACAGAAAATGGCTTCGATGCGACAGATGAATCGTTTTATCACGGCGGAGATATTGAAGGCCTAAGAGCGAGGCTTCCATACCTACAAAACCTTGGTGTAACTTCAGTTTGGATGACTCCGGCATTTAAAAATAGCCCGGTTGCTATTGATGGTAATAGTGCTTCGTATCATGGTTATTGGATTCAAGATTACATGCAAGTTGACCCGCATTTGGGCACTAACGATGAAATGAAAGCATTTATCAATGAGGCGCATGATTTAGACATTGAAGTGTATTTTGATATCGTGATAAATCATACAGCCGATGTCATTCGCTACGAAGAGTGCCACGATACGAACGGTAATGCACTGAGTGGTTCTGACTGTGCCTATCGCGATACCAGTCAAAATGCTTACACGCCTTTCCTTCCCGCAGGGCAAGAGAGTGCAAAAAACCCCGAATGGTTAAACGATACTGCGAATTATCACAACCGTGGTGATTCCAGTTTTTCTGGCGAATCTGACGAGCTAGGCGACTTTTTTGGTCTTGATGACGTGAATACAGAAGACCCAGCTGTTGTGCAGGGCATGGTCGATATTTATAAATACTGGATCGGCGAATTCGATATTGACGGTTTCCGTTTGGATACGGTTAAGCATGTAAATATTGAATTTTGGCAAGAGTGGACACCCGCAATTCAGACCTACGCGGAATCACTTGGTAAAGAAAATTTCCGTATTTTCGGCGAAATTTTCGACGGGAATCCGGCAAACATTAGCCGTTATACATCTGAAGGCTCACTGCCATCCGCACTGGATTTTGGCTTGTATTTCGCGATGCGAGATGTATTCGCCAATAATGTTGCACCGACGCGCTTGGCTGATATGTTTAATCAGGATGATTACTATAATGATGCAGACACTAGTGCAAATGATTTGATGACATTTGCGAGCAACCACGATATTGGGCGTATTGCCAACGATATTATTATTGCGAACCCTACTGAAACCCAGGCGCAACATTTAGCCCGCGTACAACAAGCTTACGCCTTGATATTTTTTGGTCGCGGAACGCCCGTTATTTATTATGGTGACGAGCAGGGTTTTGTGGGTGGTGATGGAGACAGAGCAAGTCGTGAAGACATGATGCCAAGCTTAGTGGATAATCAAAACACTAAAGATTTATTGGGTACAGACGCTACAACGGCTGAGTCAAATTTTGATGAAGAACATCCCATATTCGTCGCATTGCGTGACTTCTCAGATGTGCTTAAAGAAAACCCGGTTTTACACGACGGTGTTCAGTATCCACGTTATGCCAGTGATGCTCCGGGTATTTTTGCCATATCTAGAATGAAAGCGGGAGTATCCTACGAATACCTTGTCGTATTAAACACATCGACCTCAGAACAAGACGCGTCATTAGCCTCCATGGCGGATAGCTATAGTGTCGTTTACCCTGCCGATACAGATGATATTGATTCGATTGGCGGCGAAATTGAACTAACCCTACCACCGCTTTCAACCATGGTACTTAAGTCCAGTACTGAAGTAACGGATGGCGCTGAGCTTGCTGGAGTATCGCTTGGGCTTATCAGTGGTAGCCGAGTTAAAGGGCTTATTGAAATACCCGCAATAGTCACTTTAGCGGACGATAATGTGGCCGTACCGCTTATCGAAGTATCATTTGAAGTATCCGTAGATGGTGAGGAATTTACCGTTATAGCAACAGATAAAAATGCCGATTATCGCGCATTCTTCGATATGGCTGACATCCCTGATGAAACGGTGTTGAGCTTCCGTGCAACCGCAAGAGATCACGCTGGACGCGTTCGTGGTTCCGACCCTGTAGAGGTAGAAGTAGGTTCCGAACCTGGACTAAAAGTATATTTCAAAACACCAGATAGCTGGACAGACAGCGTAAACATTTATTACTGGGATGCGGAACCTCCTGTATCTTGGCCTGGTATTGCCATGGATGCGATTGGTGACGGCTGGTTTAGCTACCAATTTGCAGACGGCGCTGACAGTGCAAATATTATTTTTAATGACGGAACTAACCAGACCGGCGACCTGTTTCAAAACACAACCGAAACATGTTTTGTCGATACGGCATGGGCCGCTGAATGTGAACCGCCAACGCTGGGTATGTTGATAACCTTTAAAGCACCTGACGGTTGGGCCGACGCCGTTAACATTCATTACTGGGACGCGCCGCCGACCGCAGATACGAACTGGCCGGGTGCAGCAATGACCAGCCTAGGCGATAGTTACTTCGAATACCAATTCCCACTCAATGTAAGCAGCGCCAATATTATCTTCAACGACGGTAGCAACCAAACCGCAGACTTGAATCGCACTGGAGACGGCTGTTATATCGACGACGCCTGGGAAGACACCTGTAATGCAGAAACACCTGAAATACCTGACGATGGAATATTGAATATTTACTTCCAAAAGCCTGATGCTTGGGCCGACGCCATCAATATGTATTATTGGGAAGCGGCTGCAGTTCCAGATGCTGTTTGGCCGGGTGTGCTCATGACCGATTTGGGCGACGGCTGGTATGTATTTAACTTCCCTGCGGGCGTAACGTCCTCAAATATTATTTTCAATGATGGCAGCAACCAAACCGCAGATCTTAACCGCGACCAAGATGGTTGCTATGTTGACGGCGTATGGGTGGATAGCTGTCTTAGCCCTGTTCAGGGTTTATTGTTAACATTTGTCGCGCCAGCAGGTTGGAGCGATAGCATTAATGCCTACTATTGGGAAGCTGACGGTAGTGTAGCGGATGCGGTGTGGCCAGGCGCTGCTATGGAGCAAGTTGCTCCAGGTTGGTTCCAATACCGCCTGCCTGTAGGTGCCACCAGTGCCAACATTATTTTCAACGATGACGTTGGTAACCAAACGCCCGACCTATTCCGTGATGGTGATGGCTGTTATGGCGTAAGCAGTTCCGACTGGACAGATGCGTGTGATATTCCGACTCAAGTCGAAGTACTTGGTTTTAGAGCACACTTTGTCGATAGCTCGACGATCGCATGGCAGACCAGATCAAGTAATACTGCTAGCTATAAACTGTTTGGTTCAGCAACCGCGTCACTTACGGTTAATGGCAATACCTTTGATGGTGCTGACGCTGAGTATGCACTAACGTCTGGCGCAACATTGTCAGAATCTGTGATCGCCAAGTTTCGCCATTTAGACGACTTCCCTGTATTCACGATATCAATTGTCGAGGCCGAGCTCAAAACGTTATTGCAATCTCAATTGGTCATAGCGGCATTTGATGATAGCGGCACAATGCTTGAGGCGACGCGCTTACACCTACCCGGCGTGATCGATGAATTGTTCACTACCGATGCGCCACTGGGTTTGCAAGTGAATGACGCGGATGTCGGCGTAAGTGTTTGGGCTCCAACGGCCCAAGAAGTATTACTCAATATCTACGACGCCGATAAGATTCTGCTTGATACCGTCTCTGCGAGCGCAACCAACAATGGCGTTTACACTTTTAGTGGAGATGCTAGTTGGCTCGACCTCTTCTACAAGTTTGAAGTGACGGTTTATCATCCTGCAAGTGACGCCATCGAAAGCTACGAAGTGACCGATCCATACTCGTTAAGCTTGAGCACGAACAGCCAGTACAGCCAATTTATTGATTTGGCTGGTGACGGTTCGCTTAAACCAAGTGACTGGGACACTCTGGTTAAGACTCTTCCCGAAAAGCGTAATATCAGTATTTACGAAGGCCATGTATCCGACTTTAGCGACAGTGATGCATTGGTAGACGCTGCCGATCGTGGAAAATTCAACGCCTTTACCTATAACGGCGAGAACGGTGCTGTACTTTCCAACGGTATGGCACACTTAAAAACGCTTGCTACCGCTGGTTTAACCCACTTTCATCTGTTACCCGTAAACGATATTGCAACCATTAATGAAGATACTTCGCAAACGTTTAAGCTGGACGACCTATACAGTCGTGCATGTGAACTAAGTGATGCGACCGTGGTTCAAAACGGCTGCACCGAGTTTGTCGGAATGACAATTCGTGAGGCCTTTGAACAGCTTGTCGCTACCGACCCGGTGAACGAGCGTATCCAAGCGATTGCCGGTGCGTTGACCAATGTAGACCCAACTAACTGGGGTTACGACCCCTATCACTTCCTCGCAATTGAAGGCAGCTATGCAAGTGATCCGGACGGTAAAACACGCATCCTTGAATTTCGATCCATGGTCAAGGCGCTTGATGAAATCGGCCTGAATACAGTTGTTGATGTTGTGTTTAACCATACTAACTCTTCTGGAGTAAACGATCGCTCAGTATTGGATAAAGTGGTTCCTGGCTACTACCATCGACTGGACCCACTTACTGGCGATGTCGAGAGTTCGACCTGTTGTGATAACACCGCTGCAGAGCACGCAATGATGGAGCGCCTGATGGTCGATACCGTCACGCTATGGGCCGAGCACTATAAAATTGATGCATTCCGCTTCGATTTAATGGGCCACCACCCCGCTTCTACCATGCTTAATATCCAATCGGCACTGGCTGAGCTGGACGTCACAAGTAATGGCATTGAAGGTAATAAGGTCTACCTCTATGGCGAGGGCTGGGACTTCGGTGAAGTAAGTGGTAACCAACGCTTTGAGCAGGCCTCTCAGTTCAATATGGGCGGTACGGAAATCGGTACGTTTAACGATCGTTTACGCAGTGCTGTTCGTGGTGGCAACTTCACCAGCAATGGCCGCGCTCAAGGCCTTGGTAACGGTAATGGTACGTATCCGAACGGCGTTGTAGCTGGCGCAAGTACGGTTCAAGATCAAGCTGACCGCGTCCGTATCGGTTTGGCCGGAAATCTGCGTGATTATACCTTTATAGACAACACCGATACCGTCAACACCGGTTTTGGGTATGCAGGTGTAGGTTATGGCTTAAGCCCCATTGATAACGTAGTGTATATCGACAAACACGACAATGAAGCACTTTGGGATAACGCTCAGGCGAAACACCCAGACAGCTTGAGCATGGCAAATCGTGTTCGCGCCCACTTGTTGAGTCAGTCTTTTGTAAACTTCGCACAAGGCGTTCCATTCCATCAAATGGGAACCGATATTTTGCGCTCCAAGTCTATGGATAGAAACTCTTTCGACTCTGGTCCGTGGGCGAACCGAGTAGACTTCAGCTTAACGACGACTAACTGGGCTTCAGGTTTACCTATCGCTTCAGAAAACGGGACACGTTGGGATGCAATCAGTACGATCATGAGCAACCCAAATATTGATCCTCAAATGGCTGACATGCAATTAGCTACCGATGGTTTCCAAGAACAATTGCAAATCCGTTACTCTAGTGATTTGTTCCGCTTGGGCACCGGTGATGATGTTAAAGAACGGGTATCCTTCTGGAATACCGGTTCGGCGCAAACAGCGGGCGTGATTGCCATGAGTGTGAGTGATGGCACGTGTGCTGGAACCGATATGGATAGCGATCTGGATGGCCTGATGATTATATTTAATGCCGATGACGATGCACAGACTATTACCATTGCCGACTTTGCGGGGTATAACTTCAATTTACATGGTGTGCAGCTAACCAGTACGGATACCACGGTAGGCGATTCAAGTTTCGATGCGACAACGGGAACCTTCAGCGTGCCTGGACTAACAACCGCCGTATTTGTAAACCCACAAGCCGGCGCGCAAGGTAGCTTTCACTGCAATGCTCAGAACGGGACCGTAATTGAACCAGGCTTTACCGTCTACGTTGAGAAACCCCCTGAGTGGACAGATATCCGTATTTTCTACTGGGATACCACCCCAGTAACAAACGCCGTGGATTGGCCTGGTGTCGAGATGACGGATATTGGTTCGGACTGGTATAGCTTCATCATGCCCGATGGAGTGACCGCATCAAATATTGTTTTTAACAACAATAACGACGGTCTACAAACAGCGGATCTGTCTCGTACAGGTGATGGTTGTTACAACGCTGGTACAGATGTCTGGACAGATACATGCAATTTTCCTGGCTTAACACTGACGTTCTTAAAACCAGATGCTTGGGGTACGGACCTTCATTTGTATTTCTTTAACGCACCAGTATCGAACCCCGCGTGGCCAGGAACTCCAATGACAGATCTGGGCGACGGTTTTTATCAACTCCAACTGCCAGCGGGCGTGCGCTCGAGCAGTATCATTTTTAACGATAACAACGGTAATCAGACCGCTGATTTGACCCATAACTCGGATGATTGCTACAGCACTGATGGCGGTTGGGGAGCGTGTTCAGCGCCTTAAGTTAAATATACAGTTACGCATATACAGTTACACATATACAGTTACACATATACAGTTACACAAGGTAGTTAAATAAACGGTTGCATAACGTATGTTAAATAAATAGTTCGTAATACAGGCTGTGCGTTAAAACACTCAACCTTCCATATAAGCCCCTTCACTGTGCCAAGTGACGGGGCTTTTTTGTGCTTTGATACTTTGATACCTTGATACCTTGATGCTTTGATGCTTTGATGCTTTATAGCGTTGAGGCCAGCACATCGAGCTAAAGAAAATAGAAATGAATTTATTTGCATTAAGAGCTATGTGGAATACAGATTGCATTTGTCTTGAAGACACGATTAAAACGCCACTAAGTTCACTCCCTTCTCATCAACATGATTTTCGAAAAAACACACATACAACCCCCAAATAACGCAATGATTATTAGGTGACTTTCAAGTAATATTTTTTATCGAAATAAATTTTCTAGAATGCGCTCTAATGGAGATATCAATTGGGAGCTAATACGATCAGGAAAAGCAGATGCGATGGTTTGGTACATGACTATGTTAAATTTACTTAAGTTCAGTCGGCCTGAAGGCCGACCTACACGAGTGAATACGTAGGTTTAGTCCCTGTAGGTCGGGCTGTAGGTCGGGCTTCAGCCCGACAATATCTACGCGACAATATCAGCGCTCATTGAGATTCATATTCTATGTGTCGAAACCCTAAATATTTTCCAAGTATTCCCCAATTCTGCTTGAGCTTTCGCTTATATACTTTATTCATAGACAGATCATTTATAGCTCTGCTTGCTTATGTCGTCCATGCAGTTCAGTCGGCCTGAAAGCCGACCTACACGAGCGAATACGTAGGTTTAGTCCCTGTAGGTCGGGCTGTAGGTCGGGCTTCAGCCCGACAATATCAGCGCTCATTGAGATTCACTTTTTAATGTCGAAACCCTAAATGTTTCCAAGTATTCCCCTATTCTGCTTCAGCTTCAGCTTATATAAATAAAATCATTGAATCGATTAAATCAATCGCCTATGTTTAAGCATCACCCTCGCATTAAATAGGATCATTAAAATACCACTTAACTCTAACAGCCAATTAACTTTCATCCCGAGTACAGAACTATGAATAAGGTTATCAAAATGATGAAAAGAACTCGCTCTAACAGCAACAAATACAATTAGGGCTCTTCTCCGCTTTGGTGAGGTAAATTAACGCGCTACATAGAACATAGATTCATTATCAGGCATTGAAGATTGTCTGATTTTTAGTTTGAAATAATCAGTATCTCTAATGCCCCGTGCTCGCTTTCGAATCATGCCTATACT